>JBKPBQ010000320.1:0-5538 GCA_046726955.1 Acidobacteriota bacterium | reverse complement strand
GAAGCCATGCGCGCGGACGGCACGATCTTCCCGGTGGAGGTCGCGGTCTTCCCCGCCTGGGTGAAGGGGAAGGTACTGCTGAGCGCCTTCCTGCGCGACCTCACGTCGGATAAGGACGCCGAGCGGCTGGCCGCGGCGCGCCACGAGACGACGCGCACGCTCGTCGAGATGTCGACGATCACGGAGGCCGCGCCTCGGCTCCTCGCCGTGATCGTGGGAGGGATGCTCTGGGACGAAGGTGCGCTGCGCCTCCTCGAAGGCGCGAGCCTGCGGCGTGTCGCCTCCTGGGCGGCGAGCGGCGGCCTTCCGCCCTTCCTCACCGGCGGCGACGAGGTGCGCCCCGACGAGGGGATTCCTGGACGCGCCCTCGCCACCGGCGAGCCGGCGTGGGTGGAAGCGGGCGCGCGGGGAGGGACGACGGTCGCCGTCCCCATCCGCGTGGGCGCGCGCGCCGCGGGCGTCCTCGAGCTCGGCAGCCGCGGCCCCCGCGCCCTCGACGAGAGCACGCTCCTCACCCTCGTCGAGCTCTCCGGCCAGATCGGGCTCTTCCTCGAGCGGCAGCGCGTGGAGGAGGCGCTTCGCGAGAGCGAGGCGCGCATCTCCCGCATCGCCGACGCCATCCCCGGCGCCGTCTACCAGTACCGGCTGGGGGCGGACGGCCGCGAGAGCTTCCCGTTCATGAGCCGGGGTGCGCTCGACCTCCTCGGGCTCGAGCCGGAGCGGCTCAAGGATCCCGAGGTCACCTGGGACCTCGTGGCCGCGGAGCACCGCGCGGGCGTTCGCGCCTCGATCTCCGCCTCCGCCTCCGGCCTCGTGCCCTGGGACCACGCGTTCGAGGTGCGCACGAGCGAGGGACGGCGGAAGTGGATCCGCGGGCAGGCCGTCCCTTTTCGCAGCCCCGACGGCTCGACGGTCTGGAACGGGATCCTGGTGGACGTGACCGCCCAGCAGGCGGCGGAGGAGGCGCTGCGCCGGGTGAACGAGGACCTCGACCGCCGCCTCGCCGAGCTGCACCAGGCGGAGGACGAGCTGAAACTCCTCGCCCGCTACGACAGCCTCACCGGCCTGCCCAACCGGGCATTCTTCCTGGAGACGCTCGGCCAGGCGCTGCTGCGGGCGGAGCGGAGGCGGTCGCGGCTCGCTCTGGTGTTCGTGGACCTGGACGGCTTCAAGGCGGTCAACGACACGCTCGGTCACGCCGCGGGCGACCTCATGCTCCGAATGGTCGCGGAGCGGCTGCGCGGCTGCACGCGGAAGTCCGACGTCGTTGCGCGCATAGGCGGCGACGAGTTCACGATCCTCGTGCAGGACCTCGCGCGTCCTGACGACGCCTCGCTCGTGGCCCAGGGCGTCCTCGACGCGCTCTCACGCTCCTTCCACCTGAACGAGCGCGACGTGCCCATGAGCGCGAGCATCGGGGTGAGCGTCCATCCCGAGGACGGGACGGAGGGCGAGACCCTGCTGCGCCACGCCGACCTCGCGATGTACCGGGCAAAGCAGGAGGGCAAGAGCACGTACCGGTTCTTCACGGTGGCCATGAGCGAGCGCGCCCGCGAGCGCATGGCCCTCCAGGGAAGCCTGCGCCGGGCGCTCGAGCGCGGCGAGTTCGAGCTGCACTACCAGCCCGTCTTCCGGAAGGGCGGACGGCCGAGCCTGGAAGCGCTCATCCGCTGGCGGCATCCGGAGAGGGGCCTCATCGCGCCCGGCGAGTTCATTCAAGGCGCGGAGGAGGGCGGGCTCATCCTCCCCATGGGCGCCTGGGTCTTGCGCACCGCCTGCCGCTTCGCCCAGTCGCTGCCCCATCCCGACGTGCGGGTGGCCGTGAACTTCTCGGCCAAGCAGTTCCTGCAGCCCGACCTCGTGGAGGACGTGGAGCTCGCGCTCGCCGACAGCGGGCTGAGCCCACGCCGGCTGGAATTCGAGGTCACCGAGATGGTCGTGATGAGCGACGTGGCGGACGTGCAGGAGCGGCTGGGCCGCCTGCGCAGCCTGGGCGTGCACCTCACGCTCGACGACTTCGGCTCCGGCTACTCGTCGCTGAGCTACCTCGCCCGCTTCGGCTTCCACGGCGTGAAGGTGGACCGGACGTTCGTGCGGGGGCTTCCGGGAGACGCGGAGAGCGTCTCGATCGTCCAGGCGATCCTCGCCCTCGCGGGCAGTCTCGGCCTCGAGGTGGTGGCGGAGGGCGTCGAGACCGAGGCCCAGCGCGCCTTCCTGGAGTCGCGCGGCTGCACCGCGTTCCAGGGATACCTCTTCAGCCGGCCGCTCGAGCCGGCGGAGGTCGCGGCCTTCCTCGGGAAGGCCTAGACGTCCGCCGCGGCCGAGCGTGGTCTGCGGTTCTTCGACCTCGCCGAGGTCGAGCCTGCCCTGGAGCCGACCGTCGGCGGGAAGGCCGTCGGCCTCGGCCGCCTCGTCGCCGCGGATGCGCTCGTCCCCCCGGGATTCGCCGTCGAGGCGACGAGCCTACCGCCCGCGCAGTGGCCGGAGGGCGCCCGTCTCGAGCTCGAGCGGCGCGTAGCGCTTCTTCTCCGCGACGGGAAGCTGGCCGTGCGCTCGTCGGCGCCGGGGGAGGACTCGCCCGATCGCTCGTTCGCGGGCCTCTACGAGACCGTACTCGGTGTCAGCACGGTCGGCGAAGCGCTCGACGCGGCGGCCCGCTGCATCGCCTCCGGCGCGAGCGAGCGCGTGCGCGCCTATGCCGGCGGGCCGCGTCCCGTCGGCCTCGTCGTGCAGCAGGAGGTCGAGGCCCGGCTCGCCGGCGTCTGCTTCACCGTCGATCCCGCGGGCCGCGACGGAGCGCTCGTCCTCGAGGCGGTGCGCGGCGCGGGAGACGCGCTCGTCTCGGGGCGCGCCGAGCCCGAGCGTTGGCGCGTCTATCGCACCGGGCTGGGGACGATGGAAGCGCACGGCTCCGGCCCCTCGTCGGGTCTCGGCGCCGAGCAGGCCACTGCGCTCGCGGGGGCCGCCCGCGCGCTCGCCGAACGTTGGGGCGAGCCTCTCGACCTCGAGTGGGCGATCTCCACCGCGGGGAAGGTCCTCTGGCTCCAGGCGCGCCCGGTCACCGCGCGCGTGCCCGCTCCCGCGCTCGAGGTCGTGCGCTTCGCGGAGGGTGTGGACGACGGTCCGGTCACGGTGTGGGGGAATTGGAACGTCCGCGAGACGATGCCGGATCCGATCACGCCCCTCGCGTGGGGCGTGTGGCGCGAATCCATCCTTCCCGCCGCGCTCGAGCCGCTCATCGGCGTTCCTCCCAGCTCGCCGGTCTTTGCCAGGCTCATGCCGGTCGATCTCGTGCAGGGACGGCTCTACTGGAACATGAACGGGCTGGAGGCGTCGTGGATGGGCGGGCTGTTCCGGCGAGGCGCTCTCCGGCGCATCGACGCCAAGGCGGCGGAGATCGCCGGGCGTCTTCGCGGCGCCGGTGTCCTCGCGCCGCGGCGGGTCGTGGGTGCCCGGCGCGCGCTGCTGCGCGGCCTCGGACACAACTTCGTGATGTCCACACGGGGTTTGCGCGTCCTCGACCCGGAGCGCGTCGTCGCGGACCTGCGCGAGGGAGCGGCCGCCGTCCGGCGACGGCCCCCGCTCGCGGAGCTCGGCGAGGAGGCGCTCTTCTCGGAGCTGCGCCTCCTCGAGGCGCGCGAGATGGAGAGCCTGCGGGCGGCGCAGAACGCGATCGTCGTGGCCTTCCTGGTGGCGACGCTCGCCGACTTCGCCTTTCGCGCGCATCCCGAAGCGCGGGCGCGCCTGTTCTCCGGCCTCGCCGGAAACCCCACGACCGAGATCGCGCTCGGCATCGACGAGCTCGTGGCGGCGGCGCGGCCCCTGGGCGCGGGGTTCGCGGAAGACCCCGGCTGGCGGGCGCGGCTCGAGGCGTTCCTCGACCGCAACGGCCAGCGCTGCCCGCGCGAGTTCGACCTCACGGCCGTCCGCTGGCGCGAGGATCCGCGGCCGATCGTCGAGCTCGTGCGGGTGTCGCTGGACTCCCCGGCCGGAGAGCGCGCCACCGACCGATTGGCCCGACAGGCGGAAGAGCGTCGCCGCGCGATCAATGCGGCCCTCGCGGACGCCCCGCCCTGGCGGCGGCCGGTGCTGCGCCGGCTCGCCGTCCTCGTCGCGCGCTACATGCCGCTGCGCGAGGCGCCCAAGCATTACGCGATGGTGGCGTTCGAGCGCATTCGAGGGGCGGCGCTCGAGCTCGGCCGGCGTCTCGTCTCGCGCGGTGTCGTCGGACGCGCCGAGGACGTCTTCTTTCTCGAATGGGCCGAGCTGCGGGAGCTCGTCCGGGGATCGGCCGCACCCTCGGGCCTCGCGGCCTCGATCACCGACCGCCGGCGCCGGCACGAGCGCTTCCGCCTGCTGCCCGCCCCGCACTTCGTGAGGTCGGACGGCGTGCCCGTCGTCGAGGAAGAAGAGGCGGCTCGCGCGGACGGGTCACTGCGCGGCGAGGGAGTCTCGGCGGGGGAGGCCACGGGACCGGTCCGCGTCCTGCGCGAGCCCGATCCGCGGGCGATGAACGACGGCGATGTGATCGTGGTGACGCTCGCCGATCCGGGCTGGACGCCGCTCTTCCCCCGGGCGGCGGCGGTGGTGATGGAGGTCGGCGGCACGCTCTGCCACGCGGCGGTGGTGGCGCGGGAGCTCGGCATTCCCGCCGTCTTCGGCGTCGCGGCCGCCACGAGCCGCCTGCGAGACGGCGAGCGCGTGCGCGTCGACGGCCGGACGGGCCTCGTCGAGCCCCTGCGGTGAGGCGTCCCGGCGTGGTAGAGTCGGCGGACCGAGCGTGGCCTCCGTCACCTCGTGCACGGATCCAGGTAGGCGTGGCGGCGTGAACTGGAGCGACATTCCCGGCTGGTTCCAATGGCGCTCCGCGCAGGAGGAGGCGGCGCGCTCGTTTCCCGACGGCAGCCGGTTCCTGGAAGTCGGGAACTACCTCGGCCGCAGCCTCTGCTCGCTGGCCGAGGTCGTGAAGCTGAGCGGCAAGAGCGTCACCGTCATCGGCGTCGACACCTGCCGGGGCAGCGGGGTCGAAGGCCCGCGCGCCAAGGACTACCACGGCGCCGCCGCGGCGGCGGGCGGCGGCACCTTCGCCGGCACCCTCCACCGCAACATCATCGAGTGCGGCTACGGCGACAGCGTCTCGCTGATCGTCGCGGATTCCGTCACCGCGTCCACCTTCTTCGCGGACGAGTCGATCGACTGGGTGCACCTCGACGGCCGGCACGACCTCGACCACGTGAAGGCCGACATCGCGGCCTGGCGGCCCAAGGTCAAGGCCGGAGGCTGGCTGTCCGGTGACGATTACGACGAGGCCAAATGGCCGGAAGTGGTGAGCGCCGTCCAGCAGATGCTCCCCGCGGCCCGACCCTGGTCCACGAGCCAATGGCGCTGGACGGCGAGGTGAGAGCGCCGGTCGCGCGCCTGGCGGCGGCGCCGCCGCGCGCCGCGGTCGTGTGCACTCTAGGCATGCACAGGAGCGGCACGTCGCTCGTCTCGCGCATGCTCAACCTCCTCGGCGTGCACCTCGGCCCGGACGAGCCG
>JBKPBQ010000319.1:0-19946 GCA_046726955.1 Acidobacteriota bacterium | reverse complement strand
GAGACGAGCAGGTCGCGGAGGTTGGAGGTGGCGAAGAAGCCGGGGGCCTTGAGCGCGAGGAAGACGAGCAGCGCGACGAGGGCGAGGCCGACCGAGGCCTCGCGGCGGTGTCGTTCGAGAACGCGGCTAATGGCGGGCCTCCGCGGTCGGGCTTCTGGTTTCGGCGTGTCCGAGGGCGAGCGCGATCAGCCCCTCGGGCGTCGCCGCGCCGCGGTCGAGCGTCGCCACGATCGTCCCTCCGCGCATGACGGCGATGCGATCGCTCATCCCCAGCACCTCCGGCAGCTCGGACGAGATCATGACGATGGCGAGGCCGCGCTCCGCGAGGTCGACCATGAGCTTGTGGATCTCGGCCTTGGCGCCGACGTCGACCCCCTGCGTCGGCTCGTCGAGGACGAGCACGGTGGGCTTGGTGGCCAGCCAGCGGGCGAGGGCGACCTTCTGCTGGTTGCCGCCGGACAGGGTGGCCACCGCGCTGTCGAGGCTCGCGGTCTTGATCGCGAAGCGGGACACGAAGCCGGCGGCGAGACTACGTTCCTTCTGGGTGTCGAGCAGCAGCCCGGACGCCATCTCCCGCAGCACCGCGAGCGTCGTGTTGTGGACGACGCTCATCTCGGGGACGACGCCGTGCCGGCGGCGGTCCTCGGGCACGTAGGCGAGGCCGAGCTCGACCGCGCGGGAGGGTGCTTTGACGCTCACGGCCGCGCCACGGAGGAGGAGCGTGCCTCGATCGGCGTGCTCGAGGCCGAAGAGTGTCCGCGCCAGCTCCGTGCGACCGGAGCCCACGAGGCCCGCGATCCCCAGGATCTCGCCGGTGCGGACGGAGAAGGTCGCGTCCTTCACTCCCGCGGCAGCCGAGCCCAGCTCTCGCGCTTCGAGCACGACGTCGCCGCGCGGGACCTCGCGCTTCGGGAAGACCGCCTTGAGCTCGCGTCCCACCATGAGGCGGATGAGCTCGGCCTCCGTGACTTCCGCGGTAGGACGCGTGGCGACGACCGTGCCGTCGCGCAGCACGGTCACGCGGTCCGCGATACGGGCGACCTCGCCGAGGCGGTGAGAGATGTAGACCGTCCCGACGCCGGCCGCGCGCAGCTCGCGCACGAGCTCCAGGAGGCGCTCCGCCTCCGGCTCGGCGAGGGCGGCGGTGGGCTCGTCCATCAGGAGGACACGGGCCCGCGCCCCGAGCGCCCGCGCGATCTCCACGAGCAGCTGCTCGGCCATGCGCAGCGAGCCGGCGAGGGCCTCGGGATCGATGCGGGCTCCCACTCGGGCGAGCATCTCGTCGGCGTTCCTTCGCCTGGTCTTCCAGTCGATCCGACGCCAGGAGCCGCCGGGCTCCTGCCCGAGCGCGAGGTTCTCGGCCACCGTGAGCTCCGGGAAGAGCGCGGGCTGCTGGTAGATGGGGGCGATGCCGAGCTCGCGAGCGAGGAGGGGGTCGGCCCTGGTCAGTGGCTTTCCGGCGATCTCGACCGTTCCCGCGTCCGGCCGGTGCGCGCCCGTGACGACGCGGATGAGCGTGCTCTTGCCGGCGCCGTTCTCCCCGACGAGCGCGTGGACCTCGCCGGGTCGGAGGTCGAACGAGACGTCGCGGAGCGCGCGGACGCCCGCGAAGGACTTCGAGACCGCGGTGAGCTTCAGAAGCGCGTCCACGGGCGTGTCCTGCGCGATCCTAACCGAAAAGCCTTGCGGCGTTACCGTCGTACTCATTCCGGATGAGGTTCGCGCGTCGTCCAACAGCCGCGCATGTGGGATCTCTCCACCCCGCGCTCGCGGGGAGGCCGAGGCGGGAATTCGGCTCGGTTCGTGACGGCGGGCGTTACGATGGTCCCCTTCCGGACGAGGCTCGAGCGTTCGCCATCAGCCCGCAGTGTGGTGCCCGGTCGCGCCGACTCGTGGGGGCGACGATTCGGATCGTGACGTCCATACGATCTTCCCAATACGGACGAGTTCGTGTGTTGGCTATCAGTCTTAAATGGGGTCCCATGCAGGCGGCCCCCCTGCAGCCGGCGGCGACTCGGTCCGCTCGAGGCATTGTCGTTACGATCCTTCCCATTCCGGACGAGGTTCGAACACCTGAAATTGTCCGGTGCGGAGAACTGCGCGGATTGTTCCACCGCGCTGATTGCAGACGCATCGGACTGTGACGTCGTGATCCGCGAGAAAATGTTCTCTTATCCGTTAGGCGCGGACCCATTGCGTCCCTCGCCGGACGTACATTCGTTGCATGTCACTGGAACGCCCGCTCGAATCACTCTCCGACGACGCGCTTCTCGCCGGGCTCGCCGACATGGTGCGCCAGGCCCGTCGCGTCGAGTCCTCACTCATCGCCCACATCGCCGAGGTGGACGAGCGCCGACTCTTCGCCCGCTCTGCCTGCCCGTCGATGTTCGTCTATTGCCTGAAAGTCCTGCACCTCTCCGAGGGCGAGACGAACCTGCGGATCGCCGTGGCTCGGGCCACTCGCGAGCATCCGATCCTCCTGGAGATGCTGGCCGACGGCCGGCTCCATCTCAGCGGAATTGCGCGGCTGGCACCCATCCTCACACCGGAGAACCGGGACGTGCTCCTCAGTCGTGCCGTCCACAAGTCGAAACGGCAGATCGAAGAACTGGTGGCGGAGCTCGATCCACAACCGGATGCGCCTTCGGTCATCCGAAAGCTCCCGCAAAGGCCGAGCGCCGTACGGCCAGCCCGAGACCCCGTCGAGGTCGTTCCGCCCACTCCCTTGCCACTCGTTCCGGATGCGGCTCCGCGTCCTGCCGCCGCACCACCGTCCGTGTTCGAGCCTCTTTCGCCCGCTCGCTACAAAGTCCAGTTCACGGCCGGGCCTGAGCTTCGCGACGACCTCGAGCGGCTTCGGGCCCTCATGCCCACGGAGGACCTCACCGCCATCGTCGGGAAGGCGGTCAGAGAGCTGCGGCAGCGGCTGGACGCGCGGCGGTTCGC
Source organism: Acidobacteriota bacterium (assembly GCA_046726955.1). GTDB lineage: Bacteria > Acidobacteriota > Vicinamibacteria > Fen-336 > Fen-336 > CAVPGH01. Next base: position 17,000 of record JBKPBQ010000319.1, on the reverse strand, counting down.
CCAGACGAAGTCTCCGCGGAAGGGCCGGGGGCGGGCGACGACCTCATCAAGATATCTTCTCGCCCAGGTGCGACGCGCTGTCTATCGACGCGACGGAGGCCAGTGCCGGTTCGTGGACGCGCATGGAGAAAGATGCCCCGAGAGGCACCGCCTCGAGTTTCATCACAGACACCCCTTCGGGCTGGGGGGCGGCCCCGATTTCGATAACATCTGCTTGATGTGCCACACACACAACCGCTACCTGGCCGAGCTGGACTACGGGAAGAAGAAGATGGATCAGTACGCCGGAAAGAGCCGGGTTGCGACGAAGTCTGGCGGATGCTCGAAGCCGGCAATGGTCGCGCGCGTTCCTCCACCCATTCCGGATGAGATCACTATGGTAACGAAGACGGGCTGACCCTCTGTGGGCGGGCGTGCAATTTCGTGGCGAGGACGCGTTTGCCTGCGTCTTCGAGCGGGACACTCCTCTGCCGCGGACGGGTCATCACGAGGGTGCTAGCGGCGCGCGACGCGCGGCGCTCACCGTCCGGTCGAAGCCGACGGCGCGATCTTTCTCCGGCCGGCGCGACGTTTCTCCCGCATGATCTTCCCACCGCCCGTAACCTGCCCACCCATTCCGGGATGGGTTCGCATGGGAGCCTCTCGCGTGCAGGTAGGCCTCTGCCACGGTGGCCGCGCGAAGGTCCCCCCGCTCAGCCCCAGACCCGACGCGCGGTCTCCACCACTCGGCGGAGCTTGGCCCACTGCTCGTCCTCGGTGAGCAGGTTGCCTTCCATCGTCGAGGCGAAGCCGCACTGGGGGCTGAGCGCGAGATCGTCGAGCGGGACGTACGCGGCGGCCTCCTCGATGCGGCGGGCGAGGTCGTCGACACTCTCGAGCTCGGGGCGCTTGGAGCTGACGAGGCCGAGCACCACTTCCTTGCCTGGCGGCATGAAGCGAAGGGCCTCGAACGTACCGGAGCGCTCGTCGTCGTACTCGAGCAGGAAGCGGTCCACTTCCATCGTTCCGAAGAGCTGCTCGGCGATGGCCTCGTAGCCGCCCTCCGCGTACCAGTGGCTGCGGTTGTTGCCCCGGCAGAGGTGCATGGCGAGAATGACGCCGGGATGACGGGCCGCCTTCAGGCAGGCGTTGTCCGCGCGGATCGATTCCTCGAGGAGCGAATCGGGGTCCGTCCTCATCTCCGACTGGATCCAGTCGCGCCACTTCGGGTCCACGAAGTAGCTGTAGCGCGGGGCGTCGATCTGCAGGTACGCGACGCCTTCGGCGGCGACGGCGGCGAGCTCCTCCTTGAGGATGTCGACGACGGCCCAGAGGAGCGCCGAGTGGTCGGGGTACGTGGCATCGGTGATGCCGCGCTTGAACGCGATCGCCGGGAACTGCGTCGCGCTCGGGAGCGTCATCTTGATCGCGCCAGGACTCTCCGCCTTCAGGAACGGCAGCTCGTGGCCGGTCAGCGGGCGCACGCGTCGCAAAGGACCCGTCACGACACCGGCGACGCTGCTCACCGCGATCTGGCGAGCGCCGCCCGCCTGCCACGGCCGCGCCACTGCGTCCCCCATGTCGAAGCCCTCGACCGCGTCCGTGAAGTCGCTCATGAAGTTGCGCCGGCGGAGCTCGCCGTCGGTAAAGATCTCGAAGCCGATCTCTTCCTGCCGGGCGAGGACGCGCCGGATGTGAGCGTCCTCGATCTCCCGGAGACGCTCCGAGTCGGTGGCGCCGGCGGACCGCGCCTGGAGCAGGTCGGCCGGCCGGAGTAGGCTGCCCACGTGGTCGGCGCGATAACGTGCGGGCATGGCTCGATCATAGGTGACGGCACTCGCCGCGTTCCAGGTGTTTCGCGGCCGGGGCCGGACAGGAGCGGGGAGCGACCCGCCTGCGCTATCTTCATCAGCGTGGCGCTCGGGAGGCTCGGCCGCACGACGCTCGTGGCGTTCCGAGGACGCCCGCGGGGAGTCCTGTGAGCGACCGTCCGCTCTCCGGCTACCGTCGGCACCGTCCGGGGACGCAGCCGGAGTACCTGCACGCGCCCTACAGGTCGTCCGTGAAGCGCGCGCCGCGCGAGACGCTCGTCGCGCTTCCCCCGACCCTCTCGGAGATCACGGGCCCGACGTTCGGTGCCGACGACGCTGAAGGTGCGACGTGCGACCTCACGCGGCAGCACGCGGGCGATCCGCTCGGCGAGAGGATCGTCGTGGGCGGACGCGTGATCGACGAGGATGGCCGGCCCTTGCGGCGGAGCCTCGTCGAGGTCTGGCAGGCGAACGCCGCCGGGCGTTACCTCCACCCCGCCGACCAGCACGAGGCGCCGCTCGATCCCCACTTCACCGGCAGCGGCCATCTCCTCACCGACGACGACGGGCGCTACCGGATCGTCACCATCCGTCCCGGCGCCTACCCGTGGGGAAACCACGCGAACGCGTGGCGGCCCGCCCACATCCACTTCTCGGTGTTCGGTCGCGCGTTCGCCACTCGCCTCGTCACGCAGATGTACTTCCCCGACGATCCGCTCCTGCCCCACGACCCGATCTTCAACTGCACGGCGGACGAGCGAGCGCGCCAACGGCTCGTCTCCACCTTCGACTGGGAGGCGACGAAGCCCGGCTACGCGCTCGGCTACCGGTTCGACATCGTCCTCGCCGGCCGGGACGCGACGCCTCTCGAGGCGGCGAGCACCCTCGAGGCCACCACCTCCCAGACCGTCGGACCCTTCTTCTCGGTCGGCATGGGATGGCTGAAGCGGGACGACCTCGCCGCGTCGGGCGTCGCCAGCGAGCGCGTGATCGTCGAAGGACGCGTCCTCGACGGCGACGGTCAAGGCGTCCCGGACGCGCTCCTCGAGCTCTGGCAGGCGAACGCCCGCGGACGCTATCGCCGTCCCGAGGACGCGCGCGACGAGCCCTTCGAGCCCGCCTTCGACGGCTTCGGCCGCGTCGCCACGGACGAGGACGGCCGCTTCCGATTCACCACCGTGCGGCCGGGACCGGTGCCCGGCCCTGCGGGCGCGCTGCAGGCGCCGCACCTCGCCGTCTCCGTCTTCGCCCGCGGACTGATGAAGCGGCTCGTCACCCGCATGTACTTCCCCGCCCGGCCCGAGAACGCGGGCGACTTCGTCCTCGGGCTCGTCGGGCCCCACAGGCGAGCGACGCTCGTGGCGGAGACGCGGGGCAACGCCACGCTCGAGTGGAACGTCGTCCTGCAAGGCCCCGGGGAGACGGTGTTCTTCGAGTGCTGACCCAGGAGATCAGTCCATGAGCCTGCTTGGCCCGCTCTTCCGCTGGGATGCTCTCGAGCCGCTCCTCGACGACCGCGCCCGGCTCCAGGCCCTCCTCGACTTCGAGGCGGCCCTCGCGCGCGCCGAGGCCCGCGCCGGCGTCATCCCCGCCGCCGCGGTGCCGGCGATCACCGCGGGCTGCAAGGCGGACCGCTTCGACGTCGAGGCGATCGCCCGCGCCGCAGCGCTCGCGGGAAACCCCGTCATTCCCCTCGTCCGGATGCTCACGTCCGTCGTGGAGAAGCACGACGCGGCAGCCGCGCGCTTCGTGCACTGGGGGGCCACGAGCCAGGACGCGCTCGACACTGCCCTCGTGCTACAGCTCCGCCCCGCGCTGCAGGCGATTCAAGGCGAGCTCGACCGCCTGGCCAGCGCGCTCGCCCGCCTCGCCAACCTTCACCGCGGCACGCCGGTCGCCGGCCGCACCTGGATGCAGCAGGCCGCGCCCACGACGTTCGGCCTGAAGGCGGCGGGATGGCTCGATGCCGTCGAGCGCCACCGCGCCCGCCTGCGCGAGCTGCGGAGCAAGACGCTCGTCCTCCAGCTCGGGGGCGCGGTGGGAACACTCGCCGCCCTCGGCCACAACGGGGCGGACGTGGCGGCGGAGCTCGCGGAGGAGCTGAACCTCTCGCTGCCCGACCTCCCCTGGCACGCCCACCGCGACCGCCTCGCCGAGGTCGCGACGACTCTGGGCCTCGCCGCGGGCACGCTCGGGAAGATCGCGCGCGACGTGTCGCTGCACGCGCAGACCGAGGTGGCCGAGCTCGCCGAGCCCGAGGCGGAGGGACGCGGCGGCTCCTCCACCCTTCCCCACAAGCGCAACCCGGTGGCGTGCGCGATCGCCCTCGCCGCGGCCACGCGAATCCCCGGCCTCGTGGCCTCGATGCTCGCCGCGATGGTCCAGGAGGACGAGCGGGGCCTCGGGGGCTGGCACGCGGAGTGGGAGGTGCTGCCCGAGCTCGTGTCGCTCTTCGGGGGCGCGCTCCACCAGGTGACGGAAGCGGTGGCGGGCCTGCGCGTGGACGCGGCAAGGATGGAAGCGAACCTCGAGGTGACGCGGGGGCTCGTGTTCGCCGAGGCGGTGCAAATGGCGCTCGCCGCACGGATCGGGCGGGCCGCCGCGCAGAGGCTCGTGGAGGGCGCGTGCGCGCGCGCCCGCGCGGAAGGGCGCCACCTCCGCGAGGTCCTCGCCGCCGACTCGGAAGCGAGTCGGTTGCTTCCGGGCGACGCGCTCGCGCAGCTCTTCGACCCGCGGCGCTACCTGGGTGTCGCGGAAGCGCTCATCGACCGCGTCCTCCGGTCGCACTCCGACGTCTTCGCGAGGCCCGACGGGAGCTGAGATGCCCTTCCTCGATGCTGCCGGCTTCCGCACGTTCTACCGATGGGACGGACCCGAAGACGCGCCCGTGCTCGTGCTCTCGCACTCGCTGGGGACGGACGTCTCCATGTGGGAGCCCCAGGTGCCGGCGCTGACCAGACACTTCCGTGTCCTCCGCTACGACACGCGCGGCCACGGGCGGTCCACCGTCGCTCCCGGACCCTGCTCGATCGAGCAGCTCGCGAAGGACGTGCTCGTCCTCCTCGACGGCCTCGACGTCTCGCGTGCCCGCTTCTGCGGGCTCTCGATGGGCGGGGTCATCGGGATGTGGCTGGGTGCGCACGCGCACGCGCGGGTGGAGCGGCTGGTGCTCTGCAACACCGCGGCGAAGATCGGCACCGCCCAGAGCTGGAACGAGCGGATCGAGACCGTGCGCGCGCGGGGAATGGGCGGAATCTCGACGAGCGTCGTGGAGCGATGGCTCTCCGCCGACTTCCGCGCGCGAGCCCCGGAGGTCGCGGCGCGCGCGCGGGCGCTCCTGGAGGCGACGCCTCCCGAGGGCTACGTCGCCTGCGCGGCGGCGATCCGCGACGCGGACGAGCGGGAGGACCTGCGCACCATTCCCGTCCCCACGCTCGTGGTCTCGGGAAGCCGCGACCCCGCGACCACTCCCGCGGACGGCCGGATACTCGCGGAATCGATCACCGGCTCCGAGTACGTCGAGCTTCCGGCGGCCCACCTCTCGAACCTCGAGGCGCCCGACGCCTTCACGTCGGCGGTCGTCGCCTTCCTGACGCGCGACCGCCGCGCCTAGGGGTCCGAACCGGAAGTCGTGTGCTCCAAGGCGCGCGCGCCTCTGCCGACGCGACTCAGTTACGAGCCAGCAGCCCGAGGCCCGCGAGCCAGGTCCGGCACAGCGACGGCCACACCGCGAGTGCTTCGTCCGTCGCGGCGAGCCCCACCCCGTGCTTTCCCTTCTGGAAGACGTGGAGCTCCGCCGGCACGCCCCGCGTGCGAAGCGCCGAGAAGAAGGCCAGGCTGTTCTCGACGGACACGCCAGGGTCCTCGGCGGTGTGAAAGAGGAAGGTCGGCGGCGTCTCCGCGGTGACGTGCCTCTCGGTCGAGAGCTCGTCCAGGACCGCGGGGTCGGGCGCGTCGCCGAGCAGGTTGCGGCGGGAATTCTCGTGGGCGTAGCTGCCGGTCATGGTGATCACGGGATAGCCGAGCACCAGGAAGGCGGGACGGCACCCTTCGCGCTCGATCGGATCGGCCGCGTCCTTCCTCCCGTCGTCGAAGTACGTCCCCGCCATCGACGCGAGGTGGCCGCCCGCGGAGCACCCGACGACACCGATTCTCTGCCGGTCGATCCCCATCTCGCCCGCCCGCGACCGCACGAGCCGCAGCGCCCGCTGCACGTCCAGGAGCGGAGCGGGATGACGGTAGCGCGGGCCCACGCGGTACTGCAGGACGAACGCCGACACACCGAAGCCGTTCAGCCACTCCGCCACCTGGCGGCCCTCGTGGTCGCTCGCGAGCCGCGCGTAGCTTCCGCCCGGGCAGACGACGGCGGCCGCGCCGTTGCGCGTCGAGGCGGGCGCCCGGTAGATCGTGATCTTCGGCTTGTCCTCGGGCTCCGTGCCGACGGCGCCCGGGGCCCCCGTCCGGCCAGAGCAGCAGGAACTCGCGGCCGCCGTGCGCCGTATCGACGGGACTGCTCTTGTACGCGCCGGCCGGCGGGGACGGCGTCTGGGCGCCGGCTGCGGTCGACGACACGAGGCACACGAAAGCCGCCGCCGCTCGAGCGCTCCTCATCGGTCCTCCGGCCGAGAGGATACCCTGCTCAGTCGGCGCGGAGAGCGCGCGCGGGATCGATGCCGACGGCCCGCCGCGCGGGTACGAAGGCGGCGAAGAGCGCGGCGGCGCCGAGGGCGGCGGTGAGCGTCGCCAGCACGCCGGCATCGAAGGTGACGGCCCCGTGGAGGGCGGCGGAGAGAGCGCGGGCCACCCCCACTGCGAGACCGGCGCCGATGGCGAGGCCGAGCGCGGCCAGTCGCGTCGCCTGGCCCAGCGTGAGCTTCAGCACCTCCGCCCGGCTCGCCCCGAGCGCCACCCGCACGCCGATCTCCAGCGTGCGCAGGCTCACGCGGTAGGACATGACGCCGTAGACGCCGGACAGCGCGAGCACGAGGGCGAGCACGCCGAACGCGGCCATGATCGCGGCTACGAACTGCAGGCCGATCGTGGAGCGGCGGATCAGGCTGCGCATGGTGCGGACGTCATCGGCCGGCTGGTCGGGATCGAGGGAGGCCATCACCCCGCGCGCGGCGGCGGCGAGCGCTTCCGGATCGCCGGTCGTCCGCAGCGCGAAGGAAAGAGCCTGCCGCGGAGCCTGGCGCAGCGGCCGGTAGAACGTGGGGGCGTTGCGCTTCAACAGCCAGTGATGGATGACGTCGCTGCTGACGCCGACCACGGTGAGCCACGGCTCGTCGTCGCCGACCACGCGGAATCGCAGGCCCAGGGGATCGCGTCCCGGCCAGTAGCGATCGGCCATCGCCCGGCTCACGATCGCGACGGGCCGCCGCGACTCGTCGTCGCCGCCGTCGAAGCCTCGGCCGCCCTGGAGCGGCAACCGCAGCACGTCGAAGTACCCCAGGGACACTAGCATCACGTCCACGCGAGGGGGCTCGACTCCCTCCCGCAGCGGCTCGCCCTCGATCTCGATCGGGCGAGTCATCCAGTTGTTGCTGGCCGGCAGCGCGTTAGCCACGCCGACCTGGGAGACGCCGGGCAGCGCGGCGAGCCGCGTCTCCGCGTCCCGCGCGAACGTGCGCTGCTTCTCCACGTCCGCGTAGCGGCCGTCCGAGAGCACGACCGAGAACGTGAGGAGCCCGTCGGGGTCGAAGCCCTGCGGGCCGTTCAGGAGCGAGCGGGCGCTGCGCACGGCGAGACCGGCGGTGACGACGAGGGCGAGCGCGCCCGCGACCTGCACCACGACGAGCGCGTTGCGGCCGCGCTGGCGTCCGGCGCCGGCCGTGAAGGAGCGACCGCCGTCGCGCAGCGCCTCGTTGAGGTCGGGGCGGGAAGCGCGGAGCGCGGGCACGGCGCTGAAGACGGCGGTGGCCAGGACGGCGAGCGCGACGCTGAAGAGGAAGGTCCGCACGTCAGGCCCGAGAGAGGCCCAGCCTGGCACGAAACGCGCCGTCTCCGCGGGCATGTTGTCGCGCATGGCGCGCGTGGCGAGGGCCACCAGGGGCATCGAGAGCGCGACCGCGGCCAGCGCGGACACTAGGCCTTCGGTCGTGAGCTGGGCCACGATCCGCCCCCGCCCCGCCCCCAGGGCGAGGCGCAGCGCGAGCTCGCGCCGGCGCTCCGCCCCCCGGGCGAGCACGAGGTTGGCGACGTTCACGCAGGCGATGAGCAGCACGAGGATGGCCGCGGCCTGCCAGATGACGAGGAGCGAGGGGACGACGGGATCGCCGAAGCCGCGGTTGAACGTCGCGACCTCGAGGCCGCGCGAGGCGTTGGTCTGGGGATGGTCGTGCTCGAGGCGCCGAGCCACCACGTCGAGAAGGGCCTGCGCGTCCTTGGGCGTGCGACCGTCGGCGAGGAGGCCGAAGGCCGACAGGTAGTGCTGGTCGCGCCGCGCGACGTCGGGCGCGGGCAGCACGAGCGGAGCCCAGAGCTCGCTCCCGTCGGGGAAATGGAAGTCGGGAGGGGCGATCCCCACGACCGTGTACGGCTCGCCGTCGACGACGACGGGGCGGCCCACGAGACCGGGATCGCCGCCGAATCGGCGCTGCCACAGGTCGTGGCCGACGACCACCACCCGGTCGCGGCCGGTCTGCCCCTCCTCGTCGAGGAATCCCCGGCCGGCCGCGGGACGGACGCCGAGCGTCTCGAAGAAGGAAGGCCCCACGCGGTAGCCCTGGACGCGCTCGGCAAGGGGGTTGCCCCGGAGGTTGGCGTCCCACCACTCGAGGCCGACCCAAGTGCGTACGGCCTCGCGGCCCTGGGCCTGCCAGTCGAGGAAGTTGCCGGGGGCGACGTTCGAGCGGTCGATGCCGTCGAAAGTGGGAGCGGTCTCCCAGACCCGAACGAGCCGGTCGATCGGGGGAAGGTCGAACGGGCGGAGCACGAGCACGTCCAATACGTTGAAGATGACCGCGTTCGCGGCCAGCCCCACCGCGAGCGTCAGGACGACGAGCGCGCTCGCGCCCTTGTGCTTCCACAGTCCGCGCAGGGCGAAGCGGACGTCGCTCGGCAGGTGGGACATGGGATTCCTCCGCTCTTGCGTCGATGAACGCATGGCGGCGCGGCCGAGTTCAGCTCGTTTCAGTACTTCGCGTAGACCGTCTTCGTCTCCGTGTAGAACTGCAGGGCGGCCGGGCCCTGCTCGCGCGGCCCGAAGCTCGAGTCCTTGAGCCCCCCGAAGGGGATCTGGTACTCGATGCCCGCGGAGGGCAGGTTGACCATGATCACGCCGGCCTCCGCGCGCTCGACGTACTCGAGCGCGTGCGAAAGGTCCTTCGTGCAGATCGAGGCGGAGAGGCCGAAGCGCACCTCGTTGGCCACGCGCACGGCCTCGTCGAAGTCCTCGACCTCGAGCACCGCGAGGAGCGGGCCGAAGACCTCCTCCTGGGCGAGGCGGGAGGACGGCACGACGCCGGTGACGATCGCCGGCCGCACGAAGTGCCCGTGGGCGAGGCTACCCTCCGTCAATCGCTCCCCGCCGTAGACGACGCGCCCGCCCTCCGACCGGCCGACGTCGATGTACTTGAGGGTCGTCTCCAGCTGGCCCGCGTCGATCGCGGGGCCGAGGTGCACGGAGGGGTCGCGCGGGTCGCCGATCTTGAGCGCCTTCGTGCGCTCCACCAGGCGCTCCAGGAACGCGCCGACCACGGGCTTCTCGACGATGGCCCGCGAGGTCGCCGTGCACCGCTGGCCCGTCGAGAAGAACGCCGCGTTCAGCACGCACTCCACCGCGTTGTCGAGGTCGGCGTCGCGCAGCACGATCGTGGGGTTCTTCCCGCCCATCTCGAGCTGGACGCGGGCGAGGCGCGCGGCCGCGACCTGGGCGATGCCCCGGCCCGTCGCGTCGCTCCCGGTGAAGGAGATGGCGCGGACCTTGGGATGGGCGACGAGCGGGGCGCCCGCGGCGCCGCCGGAGCCGGTGACGTAGTTCAGGACGCCCTTGGGCAGCCCGCTATCCTGGAGGATCCGCACGAGCCGCGCCGACGTGAGCGGGGCCTGGGACGCGGGCTTGAACACCACGGTGTTCCCGCAGACGAGGGCGGGCGCCATCTTCCAGGCGGGAATGGCGATCGGGAAGTTCCAGGGGGCGATGAGCGCGACCACGCCCACGGGCTGCCGCACCGTATACATGAAGATGCGCTCGCGCTCGGAGGGGATGACCTGGCCGGTCAGCCGCGAACCTTCACCGCCGAAGTACTCGAGGATCCGCACAGCCCGCGTGACCTCGCCCTTCGCCTCGCCGATCGTCTTGCCTTCCTCGCGGCTCAGCAGGTCCGCGACCTCCGCGAGCTGCGCCTCCAGCGCCCGCGCCGCCTGCAGGAGGAACCGGCCGCGCACCGGCGCCGGCGTCTTCGACCATCCGGGGAAGGCGCGGGCCGCCGCTTCCACCGCATCGTTCACGTCCTGCGCGTCGGAGGACGCCACGCGCCCCACCACGTCGCGGGTGTCCGCGGGGTTCTGGTCGTCGAACGCCTTCCCGCTGCGGGCCGGCCGCCACTCGCCGTCGATCAGGTTCCCGTACGTCTCCGCCATCGCTTCCCCCCCCGTCAGGCGCTGCCGCGCGCCTCCAAGTCCCGATAGATCCGTGCCGCTTCCTGCCACTCGCCGGTCCGCTGCGGCTCGTAGCGCAGGAGCCGCGCCGAGGCCGCGAGACGGCGGCGCCCTTCGGCGAGCGAGGGCACGTCCCCCGCCGCCACCGCCTGCACGAGCAGGTTCCCCGCCGCCGTCGCCTCCACCGGCCCCGCGATCACCGGACGTCCCGTGGCGTCGGCCGTGGCCTGGTTCAGGTAGTCGTTGCGCGCGCCGCCCCCCACCACGTGCACGCCGGGCACGGGACGGCCGGTGAGCGCCTCGAGCGTCTCCACCACCGAAGCGTAGCGCAGGGCGAGCGAGTCGAGCACGACCTTGGCCAGGAGCACGGGATCGACAGGCGGCGACTGCCCCGTCTCGCGGAGCGCATCGCGCAACTCGGTGATCATGCTCGACGGGTGGAGGAAGCGGGGGTCGTCGGGGAAGACGAAGCCCACGAACCCGGGGACGCTGGCCACCCGCTCCAGGAGCGACGCGAGCAGGGGGCCTCCGCCCGCCGCCGCCTCCCACTCGCGCCGCGACGCCTCGAGGAGCCAGAGGCCCATGACGTTCTTCAGGAAGCGCACGGTGCCGAAGGCTCCTGCCTCGTTCGTGAAGTTCGCGCGGGCTACGGCCTCGCCGAGGAGCGGCCCCTCGCGCTCGACCCCCAGGAGCGACCACGTGCCCGACGAGAGGAACCCCCACCCCGGCTCGAGCGGCGTGCCCGCCACCGCGCTGCCGGTGTCGTGCGTGGCGGGGGCGACGACCGCGAGCGGTCCCAGCCCGAGAGCCGCTTGCCGCTCCGGCCGGAGTCCGCCCAGCGTCGTCCCCGCAGCCACGATCTCCGGCATCAGGCCGCGCGGCAGATCCAGCCGGTCGAAGAGCACTCCCGCCCAGCCGCCGCCGCGCGCGTCGAGGAGCTGCGTCGTGGACGCGTTCGTGGCCTCGCTGACCACGGAGCCGCAGAGGTGGTGGTGGCAGAGGTCGGGGATCATGAGGAGGCGCGCCGCGCCTCGGGGCAGCCCGGAGCGAACATGTGCGTAGAGCTGGAAGAGCGTATTGAACGGCAGGAGCTGGATGCCCGTGCGCTCGAAGATCTCGGCGCGCGGCACGCGGGCGAAGACCTGCTCCATGACGCCGTCGGTGCGCCCGTCGCGGTAGGCGATCGGGTCCTCCAGGAGCCGGCCACTGGCGTCGACGAGCCCGTAGTCCACTCCCCACGAATCGACGCCCACCGACTGCAGATGCATCCCGTGCTCCGCAGCGGCGCGCCGCGCCCGCCGCAGTCCCTCGTCGACGCCTTCCAGCAGCCGAGCGAAGTCCCAGCGCAGGTGGCCGTCGTGGAGCCGCGGTGCGTAGTGGAAGCGGTGCACCTCCTCGAGGCGGACTCCGTCCTCTCCCGTCCGGCCGACGAGGGCCCGGCCGCTGCCCGCGCCGAGATCGAGGGCGACGCGCAGGGCCGGCGCGCTCACGACGCTCCGCTCTCCCGGTAGATCATCTCGACCGCGCGCGCGACCTCCAGCCCGACCGCGCCCGTGACCACGGGCTCGCGCCCCTCGCGCAGCGCGGCCACGAAGTCCTCGACGAGCGGCTGGTGCAGGTTGGCGTGGGGCGGATGGTGCTCTTCGCGCACGCCGGACGCGGTCACGAGCCGCACCGTCCCCGCGTTGAGGACGTCCACGTGCGCCGAGCCCCGCGTGGCGTAGATCTCGAGCGTATCCCGGCGCTCGTAGGCCGCGTGCGTCACCGCGATCACCGCCGAGGCCCCGCTGCGGAAGCGCAGCGTGGCGAGGCAGGTGTCCTCGACCTCGCGCTCCCGGAACCGCGCGCGGCACGACGCACCCTGCGCGCGGAGGAGCGGCCCCAGGAGGTCCAGGAGCACTTCGACGCGGTGGCAGCCGAAGTCGGCCATGGGCCCGCCCCCCGACTCGGAGCGGCGCAGGAGCCAGGCGCGCGGGTGGCCGGGGCCGGGATCGAAGGGCTCGAAGGCCTGCATCTGGGCGAGCACGGGGTCGCCGAGCTCCCCGGAGTCGAGGAGCGCGCGGAGCCGGCGCACGAGCGGATAGTGGTGGCGGTAGTAGGCGACTCCGAGCCGCACGCCGTGCGACCGGGCCGCCGCGATCATGCGCTCGCAGGACGCGGGGTCGAGCGCCATCGGCTTCTCGACGAGCACGTGCTTGCCGGCCTCGGCCGCCGCCACCGCCTGCTCCGCGTGCAGGCGCACCGGCGTCGCCACGTACACGGCGTCGATCCCGTCGTCGCGCACGAGGTCGCGCCAGTCCGCGTAGGATCGGCCCGCTCCGTGGCGGGCCGCGAAGTCCGCCGCCTTGTCCGCCTGGGCGCGGGCCACGGCGGCGAGGGTGCTCCCGGGAGACCCGCGCAGCGCGGGAGCGACCCGCTTCTCCGCGATGTCGCCGCAGCCCACGAGCCCCCAGCGGACGGTGTCGAGCCGGCGCATGGACCGACTTGTAGCGTCAATGGCGCGGCCGTTCAAGCGGCCGCGGCGCCTTCGGCTAGAATGCCGCGCCGGCTCTCCCCGCGAGGTCTTCGACCATGAAGCTCTCCTCGACGGCCCGGGCGCTCCTCGTCGCGTTCCTGGCCGCGCCGCTCGTCGCCGCGCCCCGGCATCCGTCGGTGCCCATGCCCCCGCCGCTGCCCTCCGTGCGCGAGCAGGACCGCATCCGGCAGGAGTGGCTGAAGCTCCGCCTCGAGCGCGTGCTCCCCGAAGTCATGCGGCGGCACGGGGTGGCGATGTGGATCGTAGTCTGCCGCGAGTACAACGAGGACCCCGTCTTCTTCGCGCTCGCGTCGCCCTCGGTGATGGCAGCGCGCCGCCGCACCATCCTCGTCTTCTATGACCGCGGGGCCGAAGGTGGAGTGGAGCGGCTCGCCCTGGGCGGAGGCTCGAACGGCGGCCTCTACCAGGTCTACCGCGACCTCACGGTCGAGAACCGGGAGCTCTGGGGCCAGGGCCAGTGGGCGCTCCTGCGGAAGCTCGTCGACGAGAAGCAGCCGGCGCGGATCGCCATCGACATCTCGCAGACCCACGCCTTCGCGGACGGCCTGAGCGTCGGGGAGTGGGAGCAGCTCGCGGCCGCCCTCGGTCCCTGGACGAGCCGCACGGTGCGCGCGGAAGAGATGGCGCTCGAGTACGTCTCGGTGCGCCTGCCCGAGATGCTCCCGACGTATCGGCACCTGATGCAGGTCGTGCACGCGCTCATCGCCCGGGCGTTCTCGAGCGAGGTCATCACCCCCGGCCGCACCACCACCGAGGACGTGCAGTGGTGGCTGCGCCAACAGGTCCGCGACCTCGGGATGGGCGAGTGGTTCCCTCCGTCCGTGAGCGTACAGCGGCCGGGAATGGTTCCAGACGCGTTCACCGCCACCGCGGACCGCGCGCCGGTCGTGATCGAGCGCGGCGACCACCTGCACACCGACTTCGGGGTGAAGGCGATGGGCCTCGCCACCGACACCCAGCACGTCGGCTACGTCCTCCAGACCGGAGAGACGGACGCCCCGGCCGGGCTGCGCGAAGCGCTCGCGAACTCGAACCGGCTGCAGGACCTCCTGATCGAACGGCTGAGGCCCGGACGCACTGGCAACGAGGTGCTGCTCGACACCCTCGCCGCGATGCGGGCCGCCGGCATCGACGGAAGCGTCTACACTCACCCCATCGGCGACCACGGGCACGGCGCCGGGCCTCTGATCGGCCTCTGGGACCGGCAGGAGCCCGTGCCCGGCCGGGGCGAGGTCCAGGTCCTTCCTTCCACCTGGTTCTCGATCGAACTGCAGGCCACGACTCCCGTTTCCGAATGGGGCGGACAGGGCGTCCGCTCGGCCCAGGAGGAAGACGTGGTGGTGGACGAGTCGGGTCGCGCGTCGTGGGTGCTCGAACGCCAGACTCGGTATCACCTCGTCCGGTAGCGCGCGTCATTCCCCGGCCGGCTCGCGCTCCGGGTCGCCGTCGGCGCGAGCGTCCTCCGACCGTGCGACGTCCACGGTCTTCGGCCCCGCCATCATCTCGAGCAGCTTGCGGATCTCCTCCGGGCGCATGGGCACTCCCGCGAGCGCTCCCATCTCGAGGACGACGCACAGCAGGAGGCGACGCAGTCTTGCGTCCATCGTCTTCCTTCCCCCTCCCCGTGGTCCGGGACGACGGACCGGGGCCTACTGGTGGAGCCAGGGCCGTCCGGAGACGGCCGCGGATCGTGGACTGCGTTAGGCGAGGGGAGGCGCTCGCGAGCCCGCGTCGCGAGCGAGGAGGACCGGCGGCGGAGAAGGATCGGGGGGAGGACACCGCGGAACGACGACGAGGCTCGCCGACAGGACTGGAGAGAGCGCGTCGAGGGCCCACGCGCCTGGATCGTGGACGGCGAGGGCCGCGCCGACGAGCGCGACCAGGCACAAGAACGCGACGAGCCGTCGCCGGCGGGGCGTCATCCCTTCGACGATAGCACGCCGCCGACGTCCACGTGGATCTTGCTCACGCCTGCGGGATCGGCGCTCCACTCGGCGAGCGCCGTTCCCGCTTCCTCGAGCGCAACCACCCGCGTGACCAGCGCGTCGGCGAGGTCCGGCCGCTCCGCCAGCATCGCCGCCACCGGAGCGAAGTCCGACGGGTTCGCGTTGCGCGTCCCGAGGACGTCGAGCTCCTTCTGGACGAAGAGCTTCGTCCGGAGCTTCACCTCCTCGGGCGTGTAGCCCAGGAAGACGACGCGGCCAGCGAAGGCGACCTCCTCGACCGCCGCCCGCACCGTGGCGGGGACTCCCACCGCGTCGATCACGACGAGCGGGCCATCACCGCCCGTGAGCGCCAGCAGCGCTTCGTGCACGTCGCGCGTCTTCGAGTTGACGGCTTCGGCGGCTCCTGCGCGCCGGGCGAGCTCGAGCTTGCGATCGTCCACGTCGATCGCGACCACGCGTCCCCCCCGCCGGGCCGCCGCCGCGATCGCCCCCACCCCGACGCCGCCGCAGCCGAAGACGGCGACCGCGTCCCCTGGAGCCACGCGCGCGCGCTCCGCGGCGTGGTAGCCGACGGTCAGGGGCTCGACGAGCGCCATCGATCCGAGCGACAGCCCCTCGCGGGTGAGCAGGCGGTCCGCCGGCACGACGATCTTCTCCGTGCCCGCTCCGTCGCGCTGCACGCCGAGCGTCTCGTTGTCGCGGCAGGTGTTGAAGCGCCCCTGCCGGCAGGCCGTGCACCGGCGGCAGGGGTTGTAGGGCACGACGAACACGGGAGTGCCGGAAGGGAGGGCGTCGCCGACGGAAGGGCCGCAGGCCTCGACGATCGCGCTCACCTCGTGCCCGGGGATGCGGGGGTAGGTCACGAGCGGGTTGCGGCCGCGGAAGGTGTTGAGGTCGGTCCCGCAGAGCCCGACCACGGCCACGCGGAGGAGAACGTCGCCCGGTCCCGGCGGCGCTGGCTCGGCGATGTCCACGATCTCGGTACGGCCCGCCTCGACGATCCGCAGAGCCTTCATCACGCGGCCGCCCGCGCCGCCAGACGCGACGGCCGCCGCCAGGGCGAAGAGCGCCGGCAAGCCATGGCGAGGAGAACGCGGCGCACCGAGTGCCGACTCTACGGCGTTCGCGGTCCCGCGGTCAAGAAGACGGCGACTCGTAGCCGGGTGGTGAGCGCGGCTGCTAGACTCGCCGTCGCCCCTTTCCCTGGAGGTCCGATGACCCGGAGCCTTCTCGCGCTCAGCGCCCTTCTCGCTCTCGCCTCTTTCGCGGTCGCCGGAGATTGCGCCTATGCTCCGGCCCCCGAGAACCTCGCCGCGCGGGCCTGGTTCCAGGACGCGAAGTTCGGCCTCTTCGTGCACTGGGGCGTCTACAGCGTGCTCGGGGACGGCGAGTGGGTGATGAACAACCGCAAGATCCGCGTGGCCGAGTACGAGAAGCTTCCCGGCTTCTTCAACCCCGTGGCCTTCGATCCCGCGGAGTGGGTCTCGCTCGCCAAGGCCGCGGGCATGCGCTACATCACGATCACGAGCAAGCACCACGATGGCTTCGCGATGTGGGACTCGAAGGTCTCGGACTGGGACGTCGTCGACCGCACGCCCTACAAGAAGGACGTCCTGAAGATGCTCGCCGACGAGTGCCGCAAGCAGGGGATCCGGCTCTTCTTCTACCACTCCCAGCTCGACTGGCACCATCCCGACTACTTCCCGCGCGGGCGAACGGGACGCGACGCGGGCCGCCCCGAGCAGGGAGAGTGGAACCGCTACCTCGACTACATGGACGCGCAGCTCGAGGAGCTGCTCACCGGGTACGGGCCGGTCGGCGGGATCTGGTTCGACGGCTGGTGGGACAAGCCGGAAGCCGACTGGCGGCTCGAGAAGACGTACTCGCTCATCCACCGGCTGCAGCCGGCCGCGCTCGTGGGCAGCAACCACCATCGAAAGCCGTTCCCCGGCGAGGACTTCCAGATGTTCGAGAAGGACCTGCCCGGGCAGAAGACCTCGAGCTTCAACGAAGGCTCGGAGATCGGCGAGCTGCCGCTCGAGATGTGCGAGACGATCAACAACTCCTGGGGCTACAACAAGACCGATCGCCGCCACAAGAGCACGAAGGACCTGATCCAGCTGCTCG
>JBKPBQ010000318.1:0-7567 GCA_046726955.1 Acidobacteriota bacterium | reverse complement strand
TGCCGCGCGCGGGACCGTCGAGCGTTCCCAGGGACGACCGCGACGCGACGCGGGCGCCTTCCCCGACGGCGCCCGTCAGCACGATGCGCGGGTCCTCGGCCCGGAAAACAGCCGCGGCCACGTCGAGCCCGGAGACGACGAGGTCCTGCTTGGCGAGGAGGACGCCGCGCGCCGGCACGCCCTCGGGGACGGTCGCCAACGTCGTGACGTCGCCCGCGCCGACGTCTTCGGCGAGGGCCCGCGCGACGAGCTCCTCGACCGTCACGGCCTCAGGCCTCGGCCGCGCCCGTCGCGAAGTCGACCTCGACGACCTCGAAGGCCCCCTCGTCCATGCCCTCGCGGCGCTCGAGGCGATGCTCGAGCACGCGAGCGGCGGCGAGCACGTCGTCCTGGACGCGGGCGAAGAGGTCGGCCGTCCGCGGGGCGGCGGCGACGACGAGCCGGGTCACGTGGCGTCCCACGCTCGCGCCTCCGGCGCTCTTCGCGCGGTTCACCGCCTCCAGGAACGCGCAGGCGACGCCGAAGAGCTCGCCGCCGCCCTCGATCGCGGGCACGGCGGCGAAGTCCTTCTCGCCCGGCCAGAGCGCGCGGTGGATCGTGCCGGCGCCCTCCGACCGCGCGAAGCCCCAGGACCAGACCTCCTCGGTGATGAAGGGCAGGAACGGTGCGAAGAGCCGGAGGAAGCTCCGGAGGGCGAGCTGCAGCGAGGCGAGGGCGGAGCCGCGGCCGGCGGGGTCCGTCTCGCTCCGGGCCCGGGCCTTCACCATCTCCACGTACGTGTCCGTGAAGCCGCTCCAGAAGAACCGCTCGGTGGTGTCGAGAGCGGAGGCGTAGTCGTACTCCTCCATGGCCTGGGTGGCCCGCTCGACGGTCTCGCGGAGACGCGCGAGGAAGCTCCGGTCGAGCTCGGTCGTGACGGGCGCCTCGGGCCCCGTCTGGGAGAGCACGAACTTGGAGGCGTTGAAGAGCTTGGTGACGAGCCGGCGTCCGACCTTCAGAACCTTCTCGTCGAACGCGGTGTCGGTTCCGAGCCGCGCCGAGAGCGACCAGTAGCGCACCGCGTCCGAGCCGTACTGGTCGAGGAGGTGCATGGGCGTGATCACGTTGCCCTTGCTCTTCGACATCTTCTTGCGGTCGGGGTCGAGCACCCAGCCCGAGATCGCGACGTGCCGCCAGGGGATGGTGTCCTCGTGGAGGAGCGCCTTCACGATCGTATAGAAGGCCCAGGTGCGGATGATCTCGTGGCTCTGGGGCCGGAGATCCATCGGGAAGAGCCGCCGGTGCCGCTCGGGAGCGGCGGTCCAGCCCGTCACGATCTGCGGAGAGAGCGAACTCGTGAACCAGGTGTCGAAGATGTCCGCGTCGCCGCGGAACCCTCCCGGCTGGTCGCGCTGCGCGTCCGTGTACCCGGGCGGGGTCTGGGCGACGGGATCCACGGGCAGCGCCGCCTCGTCGGCGAGGATCGGCTCGTCGAACTCCGTCAGGCCCTGGGCGTCGACCGGGTACCACACCGGGAAGGGCACACCGAAGAACCGCTGGCGCGAGATGCACCAGTCGAGGTTCAGGTTCTCCGTCCAGTTCCGGTAGCGCAGGCGCATGAAGTCCGGATGCCAGGCAATGCGGTCGCCGTTCGCGATGAGCGCGTCCTTCTTGTCGAGGAGCCGGACGAACCACTGCCGCGTAGTGATGAACTCGAGGGGCCGGTCGCCCTTCTCGAAGAACTTCACCGGGTGCTCCACGGGCTCCGGCTCGGCCACGAGGGCGGGCTGACCGTCTCCCGCCGCCGCGCTCTCCGGCGCGCGCAGCAGCTCGACGATCGCCTTCTGCGCTTCCTTGACCGTCTTGCCCTGGAGCGCCTGGTAGGCGGCGTTCGCCTTCGCCGCATCGCGGCTCGGGTAGGCGTCGGTCCCGAACTGCACCGGCACGAGGCGTCCGTCCGGCCCCACGATCTGCCGCAGCGCAAGTCCCTGCTCCCGCCACCACTGCACGTCGGTCGCGTCGCCGAACGTGCAGACCATCAGGATCCCCGTTCCCTTCTCGCGATCCACGAGCGCGCTCGCGAAGACCGGGACCGGGGCGTGGAAGAGCGGCGTTGTCGCGTTCTTCCCAAAGTACGGTTGGTACCGGGGGTCGTCGGGGTGCGCCGCCACCGCCACGCAGGCAGCGAGGAGCTCCGGCCGCGTGGTCGCGATCACGAACTCGCCTCCGTCCTCGAGCGCGAAGCGGAGCTTGTGGAAGGCGCCGCGCTGTGGCCGGTCCTCGACCTCCGCCTGCGCCACCGCGGTACGGAAGTCCACGTCCCAGAGCGTCGGGGCTTCGACGCTGTAGACGTGCCCCTTGCGGAAGAGGTCGAGGAAGCTCAGCTGCGCGAGGCGCCGGCTGTGCGCGCTGATCGTCGAGTACTCGAGCGACCAGTCGACGGAGAGGCCCAGGCGCTGCCAGAGCGCCTTGAACGCCTTCTCGTCCTCGACGGTCAGCTCGAGGCACAGCTCGATGAAGTTCGCGCGCGACACCTTGCGCGGCGGCGCCTTGCGCGCCGCGTCGTCGGCCATCGCGAGCTTCAAGTTTGGCTCGTAGGGCACCGCGGGCTCGCAGCGGACGTGGAAGTAGTTCTGGACACGCCGCTCCGTGGGCAGTCCGTTGTCGTCCCAGCCCATCGGATAGAAGACGTTCTTTCCCCGCATGCGCTGGTAGCGCGCGAGCACGTCCGTCTGCGTGTAGCTGAAGACGTGTCCCACGTGGAGCGAGCCCGAGACCGTGGGGGGAGGTGTGTCCACGACGTAGAGCTCGCCCTGCGCCTTGTCGTCGAAGCGGTAGGTGCCCGCGTCGGCCCAGCGGGCGTCCCACTTCTCCTCCGCCTCCCGGGAGTCGAAGTGGGAGCTCACAGTCGTCGGATCGAGCGTGATCAAGGCGCCCGGAGGATTAGAGACGCTGCAGCTCGCCCTTGAGGCGCTCGATCTCGGCCCGGATCATGGCCTCGGCGAGATCGGGGATGACCTCCCACGCGATCTCGCGCACGACCTTCTCCGAGATCTGGGCGACCACGCGCTGGGCGATCTTCTCCACCATGTCCACGGGCACCGTCACGTCGGCGGCCTGCGAGGGCGCGGCCGCCGCGGGCGCGGGCTCGCTCACGGCGAGGTCCTCGAACGAGGCCTCCGCGACGGGCGGTCCGAGCTCCTCGATCTCCTCGACGGGCTCGGGCTCCGGCGGCGGCGGAGGCATCGCCGCCCGCTCCGCAACCGGCATGGGTGGCGGAGGAGGCGGCGGCGGCTCGAAGACCGGCGGGGGCGGAGGAGCCACATAGACGGGCGGAGGAGGCTCGGGCGCCACCACGGGGGGCGGCGGAACCGGCGGCGGGCTCACGACCGGAGGCGGAGGAGGCGGAGTGTAGACGGGAGCCGAATACGCCGGCGGCGTGTAGACCGGAGGCGGCGGAGGGGCCGGCTCCGGTTCCGGGGACAACTCCATCACCGGCGTCGCGACCGGCGGCACCGGCGTGAACTCGACCTCCTCCTCGATGACCTCCTCGAAGACCGGAAGCTCCGCGACTTCGGGCTCGGCCTCGGCCATAGGCTCCGGGCTCAACGCCATCGTGGGCGGCGCGGTGTTGGTGGCCGCCGGGGGCGGTGGAGCCGGCGCCGCCGCGGGCGGCGCGTTCCAGGGCAGAGACTCCGCCCGGAACATCACCGTGGACGAGGAGTCCTCGGACGGCGCCGAGAGCGAGCGCGATTCCTCCGGAGTCATGGGCAGGAGCTCTTCGCGTCCCGCCGGGAAAGGCGCGGGAGCCGGCGTGCCGACCGGGGCGTCTTCGCCCGTCAGGCTGCCGGCGTCGAGGTCCTCGAAGGGCTCGTCGGGGATGAAGCTCGCCACCGGGATCGGCTCGGGAGCCGGCGCCGCCGGGTGCGGCGTCGCGAACGCCGCCGGCGCCGGCGAAGGCGTGCTCGCCGACCGCGGGAACGGGATCGGTTCCGCGGAACGAGGCTGGGACGAGGTCACGAAGCCCGCCTGGCGAGGAGCGAACGGCTCCGGCTCGCGCGCCGGGGCGACGAACGGGATCGCCGCGGGCGGCGCCCCTCCGGATTGCGCGACCGCCGTCCTCTCCCCCACAGGCGAGGGAGGCCGCGGTGTCGACGCCGCGGGCTTGGCCGCGCGGTTCAGCAGGTCGCGCACCTTGGCGATCAGCGTCTCGGGCTCGAAGGGCTTGGCGAGGTAGCCGTCGCAGCCCACCCGGTTCGCCCGGTCCTGGTCGAAGGGCTCGAATGCTCCGGTGAGCAGGAGCACGGGGATGTGAGTGAGCGCGGGGGTCTTCTTGATGAAATCACAGACCTCGTAGCCGTCCTTCTCGGGCATGATGATGTCGCAGAGGACGACGTCCGGACGCACCTCCTGGACTTTCTCGATCGCGAGGCGGCCGTTCCCCACGGTCACCACGTCGAAGTCCTCGTCCGAGAAGGTCAGCTCGATGACCTTCTGGATCGTGATGCTGTCGTCCGCGAGCAGGATCTTCTTGCCCATCACCTCTCCTGCCCCGCACTGGGGGCTGATCGGGCCACGCCGCAGGCTATGATCAGGAGAGCGTAGACCGATCCTGCCGTTATGTCAACGACTTATCGAGATGTGTCGGGCACTTAGGCCCGCAGAGTTGCGGCGGCTTCGATGACCCGGATCATGTCCTCCGTGGACGATCCGGGCAGAAAGATCTCCGACACCCCGAGCGCCTTCAGCTCCGGAATGTCCTGCGCGGGGATGATCCCTCCCACGAAGACGCGGACGGACTCCATCCCCTTCTCCTTGAGCAGCTCTATGACCCGCCGGCAGATGGGCAGGTGGGCTCCGGAGAGGATCGACAGGCCGATGGCGTTCACGTCCTCCTGGGCGGCGGCGGCCACGATCTGCTCGGGGCTCTGGCGGAGGCCCGTGTAGACGACCTCCATGCCCGCGTCCCGGAGCGCGCGCGCCACGACCTTGGCCCCGCGGTCGTGGCCGTCGAGCCCGGGCTTGGCGACGAGCACACGGAGCTTAGGCATGCCTAGAAAACCGGAGGTTCTTCGTACTCGCCCCACACCTCGCGGAGCGCGTCGCACATCTCGCCGAGCGTGGCATAGGCTCGCGACGCCTCGAGGATCGGGAGCATGACGTTGTCCTTCCCGCGCGCGACCTCCTGCAGCCGGCTGAGAGCGGCGCGCACCCGGTCGTTGTCCCGCGTCGCCTTCAGCGCGGCCACGCGGGCCGCCTGCTCCTCGGCGACCTTCTCGTCGATGTACAGGATGGGGACGGGCTTCTCCTCCATCACGTAGTCGTTCACGCCGACGATGATCTTCTCCTTGCGCTCGACCGCCTTCTGGAACTGGAACGCCGCTTCCTGGATCTCGCGCTGGGGGAACCCTTTCTCGATCGCCGCCACCATGCCGCCCATCGCGTCGATCTTGCGGAAGTACTCGAGCGCCTCCGCCTCGATGTCGCTCGTGAGCTTCTCCACGAAGTACGAGCCGCCCAGCGGATCGGGGGTGTTCGCCACTCCCGACTCGTGGGCGATGACCTGCTGCGTGCGGAGCGCGATCGTCACGGCCTCCTCGGTGGGCAGAGCGAGCGCCTCGTCGAGCGAGTTCGTGTGCAGCGACTGCGTCCCTCCGAGCACCCCGGCCAGCGCCTGGAGCGCGGTACGGACGACGTTGTTGTACGGCTGCTGAGCCGTGAGGGAGACGCCTGCCGTCTGCGTGTGGAAGCGGCACATCCAGGAGCGCGGGTTCTTCGCTCCGAAGCGCTCTTTCATCGTCCGCGCCCAGATGCGGCGCGCCGCCCGGAACTTCGCGATCTCCTCGAAGAAGTCGGAGTGCGAGTTGAAGAAGAACGAAAGGCGCGGCGCGAAGGAGTCCACGTCCATGCCCGCGTCCACGCACCACTGCACGTACTCGATGCCGTCGCGGAGAGTGAAGGCGAGCTCCTGGGCGGCCGTGGACCCGGCTTCCCGGATGTGGTAGCCGGAGATGGAGATCGTGTTCCACTTCGGCATGTGCTCCGTGCAGTAGCGGATCATGTCCACGATGACCCGCATGCTCGGCCGGGGCGGGAAGATGTATTCCTTCTGGGCGATGAACTCCTTCAGGATGTCGGCCTGGATCGTCCCCGCGAGCTTTTCCTGCGGCACGCCCTGCTTCTCGCCGACGAGGATGTAGAAGGCGAGCAGCATCGCCGCCGGCGAGTTGATCGTCATCGACGTGGTGACGTCGTCGAGAGGGATGCCGTCGAAGAGCGTCTCCATGTCCTGGAGCGACGTGACGGCGACACCGCACTTGCCCACCTCGCCCAGCGACAGCGGGTGGTCGGGGTCGCGGCCCATGAGCGTCGGGAGGTCGAAGGCCACGGACACGCCGTGGCTGCCGTGCTCGAGCAGGTACTTGAAGCGCGCGTTCGTGTGGGCGGCCGAGCCGAAGCCGGCGAACTGCCGCATCGTCCAGACCTTGCCGCGGTACATCGACTCGTGGATGCCGCGAGTGTAAGGGAACGAGCCGGGATCGCCGACGTCCCGCGCGTAGTCGATCCCCGCGACCGAGTCCGGACCGTAGAGCGGCTCGATGGGCCGGCCCGAGATCGTGGTGAACGTGCGCGCCTCCTTCGCTTCCGGCGCGTCCTTCTCCAGCACTTTCTTCATCGCAATCCCCGTCGGTCCATCTTAGACCGACTCTCCCCCGCCGTCCCGGCGCCGGAGGACGCGCGCCGGCAAGCCTGCCGCCACGGCACCGTCCGGCAAATCCTCGGTCACGACCGCTCCCGCCCCCACCACGACGTCGCTGCCGATCGTCACCCCGTCCAGGACCTTGACGCCGGCGCCGAGCCAGACGTTCGATCCGAGTGCGATCCCCCGCGACGAGCGCGGCTGGTCGATGACGGCCCTCTCCGTGCTCTCGAACTCGTGGCCGCCTCCGACGAGGTAGGTGTACGCCGCGAAGAGCCCGTGGTGACCGACGGTCACGCTCGAGCCCGAGAAGATCTCCGAGTGGAAGCCGATGTTGACGTGGTCGCCGAGCGTGATGTCGCCGTCCTTGCAGGACAGGATCGTTCCCCGGCCCAGGAAAACACCGTTGCCGATCGTGATCCCCCGGTTCGTCGTGCCCTTGGCGTCGAGCATCACGAGGTCGTCGACCGTCACGTCGTCGCCGACGCGGATCTTGCCGGGATGGCGCAGCACGACGCCTTGTCCGAAGACGACGTTGCGACCCACGGAGCCGAGGACGAGGGGATAGAGCAGGCGTCGGAGCACGAGACCGAGCGCACCCGGTACCCAGGTACTGCAGACGACGAGTTCGAAGAGGACCAGCTTGAAGAAGCTGGAGCTTCCTACGACCAGATCCTGATATTTCCGGAGCGGGCCAACTCCTCGACGTCCCATCTCGGCCTGGATCTCGATGGGGCGGCGAGGTGCTTGTTCCAATATTGACGTATCCTTCGAAGCTACTGTAGCATGGCGTGTTCGGGGAAGGCCGTTGGCGCCTTCCGGTGCTGCTCCCCGCCATCCAAGCGATGAAACGCGGCTTCGTCCTGACGGTGAAGATCGGTGTCAGCC
>JBKPBQ010000317.1:0-7811 GCA_046726955.1 Acidobacteriota bacterium | reverse complement strand
GGACCGGCCGGACCGCCTCCGCCTCACGCTCGACGTCGAGCGGCTGACCGCGGCGGGCCGCACGCAGGATCTGCAGGGCCGCGTGCGTCTCGACGCGTTCGGCCTCGCGGCGCGGCCGGAGATCCGCGACGGCGATCGCGTGCGCGCGTGGGCCACGTTGCGAGCGATCAAGGGATACGAGGATCCCGGTATCGAGCCCGCGGAGGACCGGGCCTGTCACGAGGGGCTCGCCGCAGTGGGCCAGGTGAAGAGTGCGCAGCTCCTCACGGTGGAGCCCACGGCGGGATGGATGGCCCGGGCGCGAAGCTGGGCGCGCCGGGCGATCGCCCGTTACGTCGCCGCCGGGCAGGAGGAATCGCTCGTGCGGGCGATGGTCCTCGGAGATCGGGCGGGGCTCGACGACCGGACCGCGGAGGCGTTCCGCGTCTCGGGCACGTACCACGTGCTCGCCCTCTCCGGCGCGCAGGTGGCGCTCGTGGCCGGGATCGTGGTGGCGGCGGCGCGGGCGCTGCAGGGCTCGCCCGCGCTCCAGGCGGTGCTGGGCGGAGGCATCGCGGTCCTCTACGCGGCCTTCGTGGGCGGCGACGTGCCGGTCGTGCGCGCGAGCCTCATGGCCGTGGTCCTCCTGTCCGGCCGCGCTCTCGACCTCGACGCCGACCTCGGCAACCTCCTCGGCCTCGCCGCGCTCGTCCTCCTCGTGCACCGGCCGTCCAACGTCAGCGACGTCGGCTTCCAGCTCTCGTTCGGCGCGACGCTCGCCCTCGTCGTCCTCGCGCCCCCCCTTTGCGCGGGGCTGAAGCGGCTGCCTTTCGGGATCGAGCGCGCGGTCGTGGCGTCGCTGGCCGTCCAGGCCGCGCTCCTTCCGCTCCTCGCCCTCCACTTCCATCGGATGGCTCCCGCCGGGCTCCTGCTCAACCTGCTCGCCGTGCCGCTCTCGTCGGCGGTGCTCGTGGCCGGGATCGGCGTGCTGCTGTGCGCGGCGCTCATCCAGCCTCTCGCGCCGATCGCGGGAACGCTCGCGTGGTGGACGGCGCACGCGCTGCTGCGCTCGAGCGAGCTCGGGCTCCTCGTCCCCGGGCTCGACCCGCGGGTGCCGGGGCCATCGGCGCTCGCCTGGTGCGTCTACGTGGTCGCTCTCGCGTTCCTGCAGCGCGGCCGCCGGGTGGCAGGGCTCGCCCTCCTCGCGGTCGAGACCGCTCTCGTCCTCGTGGGCCCGGCGCCGCGCGGAGTCGACGGGCGGCTCCACGTCACGGTCCTCGACGTGGGCCAGGGCGACGCGCTGGTGCTGCGGTCGCCGAGCGGCCGCGTGCTCCTGGTCGACTCCGGAGCCGCCTCGGAGGGCCGGTTCGACCTCGGCGAGACCGTGGTCGCTCCGTTCCTCTGGAGCTTCGCCGTCCGCAGGATCGACTCGATCATCCTCTCGCACGCGCACCCCGACCACGTGGGAGGCGCGCCGTTCCTCGTCCGTGCGTTCGCGGTCGGCGACGTGTGGGAAGGCCCGGCTCCGCTGGACGACCCAAGCTACGACCGCCTAGACGACGCGTTGCGAACGGCGGGAGCGGCCCGGCGGTCCGTGGCGCGCGGCGTCGCCGTCGACTGGGAGGGTGCGTGGCTGCGCATTCTCGGGCCTCCTCCGCCATCCATCCGGCCGCATGTCGTCCGCAACGATGACTCCGTCGTGATCGCACTCGAGTACGGCGACGTGCGCTTCCTGCTCACGGGAGACGTGGAGCGGCGCGGGGAGGAATCGCTCGCGGCCGGACGAGCCTTGGTGCTCAAGGTCCCGCACCACGGCAGCCGGTCGAGCAGCGCTCCCGCGTTCGTGGCCGAGACAGCACCGCGCGTGGCCATCGTGTCCGCGGGCCGCCGCAACGCCTTCGGGCATCCCCATCCCGAGGTGGTGGACCGGTACGAGAGGCAGGGGGCTCTCGTCCTGCGGACGGATCGGGACGGCGCGGTGACCGTCTCCACGGACGGCAAACGCGTGTGGGTCAGTAGCTTCGGCAGCGGTTTCAAGGCGCGAATCCG
Source organism: Acidobacteriota bacterium (assembly GCA_046726955.1). Taxonomy (GTDB): domain Bacteria; phylum Acidobacteriota; class Vicinamibacteria; order Fen-336; family Fen-336; genus CAVPGH01. The sequence goes on along the minus strand of JBKPBQ010000317.1, from coordinate 5,783 downwards.
CTGAGCACCCGCGCCAAGTGTGCTAACATTCACGGGCTCAGGTCCCGGAGAACGCGGATGAGGACGGGCACCTAACGTGTTGAGCGCCAAGCGGTAGAGGGCCGCGGACGGCGGATGAGCGACAGGGACAAGCCCTTCACGGTCAGCGACCGGAGACACTTCACGCCGGACGGCCAGCCTCGGAGCGAGGACGAGCAGCCGACCGCGCCTCCCGCCGCCGAAAAGCCGAAGGAGGAGCCTCCCCCGCGTCGCCCCGCGCCGCCTGCCGGCGCGCCCGTGGAAAAGGCGGACTTCTCGGGCTTCGTGATGTCGCTCGCCGGGCAGGCGGTCGCCCTGATGACCGGAGAAGGGCTTCCCGAGGGCACCCCGCCCGCGGAAGCGCTCGAGGGCGCGCGGTCGATCATCGCGATCCTCGAGATGCTCAAGGACAAGACCGAGGGACGTCGCACTGCGGCCGAAGACGAGCTGATGGACGGCCTGCTCTTCGAGCTGCGCATGGGGTATGTGGCCAAGGCGCGGGTGAGCGGGGCGTGAGACGCCCGCTCGCGGCGGTGCTGCTCACGCTCCTCGCCGTTCCCGCGTTCGCCGCGCGGACTCCCGAGAAGGTGATCGACGTCCGCGGGTCCCAGATCTCGGGGGCGACGTTCGAGGCCCTGTGGGCGGCCTACCTGAAGGCGGATCGCTCGGGCGACAACGAGAACGCGCGGCGCACGTTCGCGGAGATCCGCCGACTGCGGATCGAGAGGAACGTCCTCAACCTCGACAACATCGGCCTGGCCCTCGTGTCCATGGGCCAGGAGCGGCTCAAGAAGGGCGATCTGGAGAAAGCGGAGGAGTCGTTCCGAAGCGCGGTCGCCCTCGCCCCCAACCTTCCCGACGGGCACCTCGGCCTCGCCGCGGTCGAGATGAAGAAAGGCCCGTTCGGGATCGTGACCACTGTCGGGCACACCCTGGCCGGCGTCCTCGCCCGTCTGCCCAACCTGCGCGGCGAGCTGCTCGCCCTCACGCTGCTGGCACCGGTCGCGCTCCTCGTGGCCTTCGGCGTGACCACCGTGTTCGGCCTCTCGATGGTCGTCCGCCACGGCGGGCAGCTGCGGCACGACCTCATGGAATCGGTGGGGCCCGCGCGGAGCCCCTCCGTCTCACTGGCCTTCTGGGTGGTGCTGCTCCTGCTTCCGGTAGTCAGCTTCCAGGGCTACGGATGGCTGCCCCTCTGGTGGCTCGCGCTTCTCTTCGTGTACATGACCGGGCTCGAGAAGGCCGTAGCCGTGGTGCTGCTCCTCCTCACGGTGGCCGTGGGGCCCGTCGTGGGGTTCCTGGAGTCGCGGCTCCTCGCCGCGCGCAACCCGATCTTCTGGGCGGCCGCCGCCGCCCTCGACGGCAGCGCGGACTCGCGCGCGGTGGCGGACCTGGACGCGGCGATCAAGAAGACGCCCGACGACCGCGACCTCGTCTACCTCATGGCTGCGCACCAGAAGAAGGCGGGACGCTACGACGAGGCCATGCAGCTCTATCGGACTCTGCTGCAGGCCGACCCCAACGACGGCATCGCCAAGAACAACCTCGCGAACCTCGAGTACGCGCGCGGCGAGCTGCCTTCGGCCATCGCGCGCTACCAGCAGGGAGCTTCCGGCGAAGGGTCGCCCGCACTCGTCGCGACGTTCCACTACAACGAATCGCTGGCCCACCTCCAGAAATTCGAGTACCAGCCCGCGCAGGAGTCGCGGAGCCACGCCGACCGGCTGGACGCCGGAGTGGTGGCGGACTACGACCGCACGTGGAAGTTCGACAACGGCAACTACGCCGTGGTGGACCTGAACCTCAGCCACGAGCAGGTGTGGGCGAAGTTCGCGGGGACGGCGGCGGGCGTGGGCGCGCGCAACGTGGTGCGCACGCCGCCGCCCGCGCTGGAGACGACGCTCCTTCCGTCGCTCGTCAACCGCTTCTCGGGCGCGGTCGCCGCCTTCGTTCTCGTAGTGATGCTCGTCTCCATCTGGCGCGGCCGGCGCTCGTTCACGATGCACTGCGTGAAGTGCGGCACGGCCTTCTGCCGGCGCTGCCACCTGGGGGCCGTCATCGGCGACCTCTGCACCCAGTGCCACCACCTTTTCATGGTGCGCGACGGGGTCTCCGGTCCGGCCCGGAACAAGAAGCTCATGGAGGTCCAGAAGGTGGACGCGCGCCGCGCCCGGATCTTCCGGCTCCTGTCCGTCTTCTCTCCGGGCGCCGGCCAGCTCTACGCGCAGAAGACGCTCGCCGGCATGGTTCTCGTGCTCGTGTGGTACCTGGTGGGCGCCCTCGTCATCCTCTCCGGGCGGGTCTTCGCCGTAACGGAGGCCCCCACGGACCTCACCCGGCCTTGGGGCGTGGGGCTCGGCGCCGTCCTCCTCGTGTTGACCTGGGTGCTCGCGAACCGCGGGCGCCCGGAGTTCGAGTCGGCAGCCCCGGTGCGGCGCATGGGCGCCACCCGGCGCGGCCGGGCGGCCTGAGGCGGCGATGGCCCTCGAAGGAACGATCAAGGATTTCGGGCTTCCCGACATCTTCCAGCTCATCGGGCTGCAGCGGAAGACCGGGATCCTCACGCTGAACAACGAGAAGGAGACGGTGACCGTCGCGTTCGAGAACGGGATGGTGGTCACCGCCGACGCCGACTCGAAGCGGCTGGAAGACCGCCTGGGCAACGTGCTCGTCAAGCAGGGCAAGATCAGCAAGGAGCGGCTGGACGACGCCCTGCAGACGCAGAGGCAGACGCTCCAGCGCCTCGGCCACATCCTGGCCACGAACGACTTCATCACCGGCAAGGACCTGAAGGACGCCCTCCAGGTCCAGGTCGCGCAGATCGTGTTCAAGGTCTTCCGCTGGCGCGACGGCCACTACAGCTTCGCCCCGGCGGAGAACGTCGACTACGATCGCGACAACTTCGTCCCCATGAGCGCGGACTTCATCCTGATGGAAGGGATCCGCATGGTGGACGAGTGGCCCATCATCGAGAAGAAGATCCCGTCCTTCGACATCGTCTTCCGCGCGGCGGTCGACCCCTCGATGATCGAGGTGGGCGTGGGGGGCTCGGACGACGGCCCGGGGTTGTCCGGAGCCCGGCGGGCCGCGAGCTCGACGAGCAAGATCCGCCTCACGCCGGACGAGGACCGCATCTTCCGCCGCGTGGACGGTGTGAAGACGGTGCAGGGCCTCATCGACGCCACGGGGCTCGGCGAGTTCGAGGTGTGCCGGACGCTCTTCGACTTCCTGAACCGCAACATCATCGCCCCCGCGGGCCGCGGCGAGGCGCGGATGGCGGTCGAGGAGAGCGAGCAGGGCATCGTCTCCGCCACCCCCGGCTACATCGTGGTCGCCCTCGTGCTGGTGCTCGCCGTGGCGGGTGTGCTCGCCCAGCTCCGGACCCCCTTCGCGGTGACGGGCCAAGGGTCCGCCCTCCTGGGCACCTATCGCCTCGTCGTGGAGAACGTGAACCTGCTGCGCGTGCAGCGGCTCGACCGCGGCCTCCAGGCCCACTACCTGCTCGTGGGCGCGCCCGCCCGCTCGCTCGGCGACCTCGTCTCGGAGGGCCTCGCCGACTCCAGCTACGTCAAGGACCTTTCGGCGCGGCCCTTCCACTACGTGCCCGGCTGGTTCCCGAACGGCAACGGCTACCTCCTGAGCGCGGTGGACGAGAGCGGGCGCGACCGCTCGGGCTTCGTGATCGAGCGCAGCCTGCCCTGAGCGGGGAACCTCCGAGCTAGGATCGTCGGATGCAAAGGGTGCGGCTGACGAGCCTGGAGCCGCTGGGGTGGCCGGCGCCAGTAGTCACCGTCGGCAACTTCGACGGCGTTCACCGAGGTCACCAGGCGCTCGTGAAGGCGGCGGTGGAGGGGGCGCAGGAGACGAACGGGATCTCCGCCGTCCTCTCCTTCGATCCCCACCCGTCGCACGTCCTGAGCCCCGACCGGGCTCCGGAGGCGCTCGTGACCGTCGATCAGAAGGAGGAGCTGCTCGCGAGGCTGGGAGTGGACCGCCTGGTGCTGCTGCCGTTCACGGTCGAGCTCTCGAGGCGCACGCCGGCCGACTTCGCCGAGACGGTGCTCGGTCGAGCCCTCGGAGCCCGGCGCGTGGTCGTGGGCACGAACTTCCGCTTCGGCCGCGGCCGATCGGGGGACGTCGCGCTCCTGAAGCGCCTGGGAAGCGAGCTCGGGTTCGATGTGGTGGCGGTGGAGCCCGTCTTCCACGAAGGCGCGCCCATCAGCAGCACCAGGATCCGCGAGGCCCTGGCGCGCGGGGCGGTGGGGGGGGCCCGCGAGCTCCTGGGCCGGCCCTTCTTCGTGGACGGGGACGTCGTGCACGGGGACGGGAGGGGCCGCACGATCGGCGTCCCCACCGCCAACCTCGCGCTGCGGAACGAGACGCTGCCCCGTCCGGGCGTATACGCCGCGACCTGCCGCATCCTCCCCTCGGGGGGACCGCGGGCCGCGGTCGTGAACCTCGGTCGGCGACCGACGTTCGGCGGCGGGGAGACGACGCTCGAGGCGCACCTCCTGGACTTCGACCGCGACCTCTACGGCGCCTCGCTCCGTGTCGAGTTCCGGGAGCGCCTCCGCGACGAGCAGCGCTTCGACGGTCCGGAGGCGCTCGTCCGTCAGATCCGCGAGGACGTCGAGGCGGCGCGGCGTGCGCTCGCGGCGAGCGGCGTCGTCCTGGAGAAGCCCTGAGGGACAGGCTATAGTCGCGAGAAAGCCATGGCCGACCTCGAGGTCCAGACGCGGGAGGTGGACGACGTGGTCTTGCTCTATCCCCGCGGCTTCATCAACGCGCACACGGTGCGCCTGTTCGAGACGGAGATCCAGAAGGCGCTCGACCGGCGGCGCTACAAGATCGTCCTGAGCTGCGCCGGCCTGCAGTACATCGCGAGCGCGGGCCTGGGCGCGATCATGGGCGCGATCGAGGAGATCCGCACGAACGGCGGAGACCTCCGGGTGAGCGAGCTGAACGAGACGGTCCGGAACATCTTCGAGATCCTCGGCTTCAACCACCTCTATAGGATCTTCCCCTCGGAGATGGAGGCCGTCTTGAGCTTCCGGAACGATGGGGAGGCCAAGGCTTGAGGGCCCGCTCGGGCAAGCCGGCGCGCAAGGCGGCTCGCCGGACGCGGACGATGGCGGCGCGATCCCGCATGCGCGTCGCGGGACCGTCGTCGTCCTCGGCGGCGAAGCCGACGCTCGTCGTGGTGCTTCCCAGCGATACGGCGTTTCTCGGCGTCGTGCGCGAGGTCACGAAGAAGATGGCGGAGATCGCCGGCTTCGACGCCGCCGTCGCCGACGGCATCGCCCTCGCCGTGGACGAGGCCACCACCAACGTGCTCGAGCACGCCTATCGGGGTGCGACGAACCGGACGGTGGAGCTGCGCTTCGAGGACCGTGGGGAGAGCCTGCGCGTCGAGGTCGTGGACAACGGCCGCGCCGTGGATCCCAAGGCCGTGCCCCAGGTCGACCTCTCGCAGTACGCGAGCGAGCGCAGGAAGGGTGGGCTCGGCGTCCACCTCATGGGCAAGATCATGGACTCGGTGACGTTCCGCCGCGACGGCGGGCGGAACGTTTGCTCCCTGATCAAGAAGAAGTCCGCCGCCGCCCGCGCCTGATCGGGCCCATGCTCACGCCCGTCGTCTTTCCCTACCAGAGGGCGCTCGACGAGTTCCGGCGCGAGGGGCGCGAGCCCCCCCTCTTGAAGCGCATGTCCGAGCTCATCTCCCTCCTCGACCTCACGACGACACTCAGCTCCGGCCTCGCCGGCGA
>JBKPBQ010000316.1:0-8008 GCA_046726955.1 Acidobacteriota bacterium | reverse complement strand
ACCTTCGACCAGCACCGCGCGCGGCTCGACCCCGACGTCTCGCTCAAGCGCACCCTTGCCCCCCACGGAGACTCCGTCGTGTCCGAGGGGCGGTCGATCCACGTCGCGGGCTGGGCCAAGCGCTTCCTCTTCCGCTCGGAGCAGCTCGACACGCCGGTGGGTCGCCTCTCCGGCGGCGAGCAGGCGCGGGTCCTGATCGCGCGGCTGATGCTGGAGCCCGCCGACGTGCTCCTCCTCGACGAGCCCACGAACGACCTCGATATCCCAACGCTCGAGGTCCTGGAGGAGAGCCTGCTCGCCTTCCCGGGCGCGCTCGTGCTCGTCACCCACGACCGCTACCTGCTGGACCGCGTTTCCACGCGCCTCCTCGCCCTCGACGGCCGGGGCGGCGCGCTCGCCTTCGCCGATTACGAGCAGTGGGAGCGAGGCCGGGAGACCGCGCCGGCGGCCCCGCCCCCTGCCCGCGCGACGTCGACGAAGCCGGTCGGCCCCGCGTCTCCGACCGCGAAGCCGAAGCGCCTGCCCTACCACGAGCAGCGCGAGTGGGAGCGGATGGAGGCCCTCATCCTCGAGGCCGAGCAGCGCCTCCAGGACTGCCGCCGAGCCGCCGAGGACACCGCCGTCGTCTCGGACCACAAGGCCCTGCACGCTCGCCACGAAGCGCTGGCCTCCGCCCAGGCCGAGGTGGACGGGCTCTACGCGCGATGGGCCGAGCTGGAGGCGAAGGTCAAGGCCTGAGGGGCATCGGACTGCAGCCGGGTACTGGTACAAACGGTGTCGGTGGTCATGGCCGACTGGAGTGTGGGCTCCGGATTGAAAGAAGAGGCACCGGGACCTTAGCTGAAGAGTGCCCGCGCTCGCTCGGAGATGGCGAGGGAAGCGGGGTTACGGAGCTTCCTCTCGACGGTGATCGCGTAGAACCGCTGCCGCACCGAGTCCAATCGTCCCACCAACCGGACCTTGTACTGTCTCTTCACCTCGGCCTCGATGGCCGAGGGCATCGCGAACAGGCCGGTTCCCGCCTGTCCGAACGCGTCGAGGAGGGCGCTGTCCTCGAACGTACCCACCACGCGGGGGCGGATCCCGTGCTTCCGGAACCACTCCTCCAGCGAGAGGCGCAAGGCTGAGTCCTCGCTGGGCAGGAGGAAGGGTGCCCCGTCCAGGGATCGCGGGAATTTTCGGCGATGAGTGGCGGCCACGCGCTCGGCTCCGAACACCGAGACTCCGCACTCCCCGAGGAGGTGGCTGTAGGCCCGCACCTTGACCGCGGGCGGCGCCGGAGCGTCGGCGAGGACCAGGTCGAGAGAGTAGACCGCGAGCTCCGCGAGCAGACGTTCCAGCCTGTCCTCGACACAGTCCAGCCGGATGGGCTCGAGTAGCCTCAGGGCCGGCTCGAGCATCTGGTAGGCGACGAGCTTGGGGACGACCATCGTCACGCCTACGGCCAGCCGTCCCGGACGCGTGGGCCGGCCCTTCACGGCCTCCAGCAACTCCCGGTCGAGGTCCAGGATCTCGTCCGCGTAGCGATACACGGTACGACCGATGTCCGTGAGCACGACGGTCCTACCCGAGCGCACGAGCAGCTTCTCTCCGAGCGCCTCCTCCAGCTCCCGAAGCTGACCACTGATCGTGGGCTGCGAGACATGGAGCTTCTCGCTCGCGCGTGTGACACCGCCTTCGCGAACGACCGACCAGAAATGAAAGAGGTGGTGATGATTGAGCGTCTCCACGGCGCCCACGATACATCGAAGTGGCCCTATGGATCGTGCCCGGAAGAAGTATTGGACCGCCTCCCCGCGAGGCTCCACACTGCAGTGGACGAGAGGAGCATCGGGATCGATGCCGCGGGTGGAGCGTTGAGGATCGACGTGACCGGTGCCGAGCCCCGGGAGTCCGCGGCCGTGCGGGCGATGGTCATCCGGCGCGTGCACTTCGCCCTGAGCCGGTTCGGTGTGCGCGTGCAGAGGGTGACGGTGCGAATCGCGAAACCGACCAACCCCCTCGGAGGCATCGACCATCGATGCCGGATGCGAGCGAGGCTGCAAGTCGCCGGGGACGTTCGAGCAGAGGCGATCAACGGGAAGGTCGACGCGGCCGTCGACCGGGCCGCGACCCGGCTCGCGACGGGCGTGGGCTGGGCCCTGGAATGCAGTCCGGGCACGAGAGGCCGCGCACGGCAGAGCGGGCTTGGCGATGTGACCGGCCCGCCGACGCGCCGTCCATCCGGCGCCCTCCGTCACCGACGCGGGCCGAGACCGCGTCGACCCCGTCCCTAGCCCTGGCTTGCGAGCGGTGACGAACGTGCCGGCGCTCCGATCTCCGAACGATCACTCCGCGCCGGAGATCGCACAACCCGGGCGAGGCCCATCGGGGAACTCTCGACACCGCGCGGGGCGGTCCGCGTAGATGCGACACGCCGACGTCCTGGCGTCGAGCATCGGGCACCGCGCGCCGGCGTGCTCGAGGAAGGCGACCGATCCCGTCCCGTCCGCTGCTTCCGTGAGCTTCAGCTCCACGCCCAGCGCCGCCGCCCGCTCGCGGAAGTCCCGCACCTCGGACGCGGTCAGCCGCAGATAGAGGGGGCCGCGACAGCATTGGGCGCGGCATTCGTGGAGGCAGATGCGACTGGCGGCTTCGACGGTCAGATGTGGAGCGAGGGGCAAGGCACTCCTCGGCAAGCCTCGCGGTCCCAGCACGTTCCGGGCAGACCAGGGGGCTTGCGATCCATCATGCAGCGCCTAGCAATGGGGACGCAATCGAGTACAGACTTAGCGCTACTCGTATACTCGACGAGAACGGCGCTCCTCTGGCGTCCGCTAAACGGACGGCGAGACTGGGATGTTTTGGGCCAATCGGGGTCCAGTCTCGTTCATCATCTTTTTTTCTTTTCCCTTGACAGCGCGGAGTGAGGCTCAAGATACTGCCTTTGGCCATAGCTTCGGCCAGGTGACGTTTTGCCAGAGAGACTCCAATGATGAAGAGAATGTTGTGGGTAGTGCCACTGCTTCTCGTCTTGTGTTCCACAGTGGCCGACGCTCAGAGCGCGAACCCTGACCGTCGGAGGCGGGGCGAGAGGCATGCCCCGGAGTTCGATCCCAAGGCGTCGGGAGCGGCGGTGGCTTTGCTCATCGGCGGCACGTTGCTGCTGTCGGAGCGTCGTCGGCGCAACAATTCCGAGTCCAACTAGATCCTGGCCGGCCCGGGGCGTAGACGGGCCGGCCAAACTTCACCTGACGTAGCGCTCTGGATGGCTTTTCCTGTCTGGGCAGCCCTGGCGCTGCTCTTCGTCGAATATCTATCCTTCAGCATAGCGTTCGATGCCACACCGCTCGGCTTGCGCGCCGACGGGTGGGTGGTCGCGGGCCAGCTGGGCTCGCTGGCCGTCCTGGCGGCGTGCGGGGTGGTCGGCGCGGCCGTCGTGATCCGTGCCGACGGAACGGCGGCGCGGACTCTCACCTCGGCGCGGAACCTCCTCCTCGCCTATCGTCGCCTCGACGCTTCCTCGCGTGGCGTGATCGCCGCGCACCTCGTCTCGGCGTGCGTGCTCTGGTGGCTGAGCGCGCGGATCTTCGCGCCCGCCGGGCCGCCTTCGGGCGTTCCGGCCCTCTGGCTCCTGATCTGGGCCCTCACGGGCCTGGCGGTGGCGCTGTCGGCGCTGGCCGCGGCGATTCCCCAGGCGCAGCTCGCGCCGCTCGCGAAGGCGCACGGGGTCTCGCTCGCGCTCGGGGCGGCGGTCGGAGTGGGCGCGTGGCTGGCCGGTCTGGCGAGCTCGGTCCTGTGGTGGCCGCTCGGGCCGATGACGCTGCGAGCCGTGATGGCGGTCCTCGGCTTCGTGCTGCCGGAGCCGATGGCGGACCCGGCGCGGGCGATCGTGGGCTCGAAGCGCTTCGCGGTGACGGTGGCGCCTTCGTGCTCGGGCTTCGAAGGGATCGGGATGATCACCGCCTTCGCGGCCGCCTACCTGCTGCTGTCCCGGCGGCAGCTCCGGTTTCCGCGCGCGCTGCTCCTCCTGCCGCTCGGAATCGTGACGGCGTGGGTCGCCAACGTGGCGCGGCTCGTGCTCCTCGTCCTCGTCGGCACCTGGTTCTCCGAAGACGTCGCCGTGAACGGGTTCCACGTCAAGGCGGGCTGGCTCTTCTTCTGCGTAGTGTCGCTGTCCCTCGTGCTTCTCGTGTCGCGGGCGCGGTTCTTCGTCGACGCGCCGAGCGAGAGCAGCCTTCGTCATCCCGTCGACGCCTACCTCCTGCCGTTCCTCGTGCTCGTCGCGACCTCGCTCGTCACGGGACTCTTCGTGAGCCGCCTCGACCTCCTCTACGGCCTGCGCATCCTGGCGGTGGTCCCGGTGCTGGTCGTGTTCCGGGAGTTCTACCGCGACGTGCCCTGGCGGTGGTCCTGGATCGCGGTCGCCGCGGGGATCGTGGCCGCCGTGCTCTTCGTCGCCCTCGCTCCGCGCGGCGACGAGGCCGCGCTCCAGGGCTGGGAAGAGGAATGGCAGGCGGTCCCCGCGTGGGGACAGGGCCTCTGGCTCGCCCTGCGGGTCCTCGGCTCCGTGCTCGTCGTCCCCGTGGCCGAGGAGCTGGCTTTTCGGGGATACCTGCTCCGTCGCCTGGTCGCCCGCGACTTCGAGCGCGTGCCCTTCGGGCAGTGGACGCCCTGGGCGGTGCTCGTCTCGTCCGCGGCCTTCGGCGCCATCCACGCCGGATGGCTGGCCGGTGCCCTCGCCGGCCTGCTGTACGCGGTCGTGCAGATCCGAGGCCGAAGCCTCGCCGACGCCGTCCTCGCCCACGTGACGAGCAACGCCGCGGTCGCGATCTACGTGATCGGCTGGCGCCAGTGGTGGCTGTGGATCTGAGCCGCGCGAAGGCCATCCTGCTCTTCCTCCCGGTGCCGATCGTCCTCTGGCTCTTCACGCGAGCTCCGCTCGGCGTCCCCGCTTCGGTCGCTCTGGGCGTCGCCTTGATGACGACCCACCGCCTGTACGCCCGGCCCTTCGGCCTGCGGCTCGCCGCGGCGCGCTGCCTCTGGTGTGGCCGCGCGTCCCCGGAAGGCCCGCGGCTGGAGCTTCGCGACCCGCTGGGAGTCGTCGGCTCGCGCGCTTGCGGTGCGGGTCACGCCGACCTCATCGCCCGTCTCGTCACCTGGGCCGACGCGCACGCCCGTTTCCTGAAGATCGGGATCCTCGGAACCCTCGCGCTGTTCCTGCCGCTGTCGTTGCTCGCGGACGGGGGACGTCTCGGCCCCGTGACGTTCCCGGATGCGGTGGCCTTCTTTCGCCTCGCGATCGCGATCTGCGTGCTGACGCTCGCCGTGCGTTTCCGCGAGGCGACTCCGGCACCCGTCGAGCGCCTGCGGTCGCCCTTCCCTCTGCACCTTCAGGCGCTCATCGGCAGCGTTGCGGTCCTCTGGCTGTTGCGGCTGGTCGGCCTGGCCTGGCTGGGGCTGGCCATCGGTCACGGCGTGCGCAGGGCTGGGCTCGCGTGAGATGCCGCGCGCCCGTCGCCTGCCGCTACTGGAAGTAGCCGCTGACGTCCACCACGAGGTGGACGGTGCCCGCCGCCTGCGTCGCGAACACTGCCATCGCTCCGTCGGGACTCAGGCCGACGAAGGCGTTGTTCGATCGGGTCTGGGCGGGCCCGTAGCTGATCGACATGGCGGTGGGCACCGCGGTTCCGCCCGCCCGCAGGTGCAGGCTCCCGGAAGCCGTGGCCTCGGTCACGACGAGGTTGACGGCGATCGCTTTCGCCGATCGCGGGATGCCGCACCGCCCGGCGATCGTGAATGTGCGATCGGCTCCCGCCGTGAGCGCGGGACCTCCGGCCGGTCCCTCCGGCCTGCGCGTGTCCACGAGACGGCACGGACGGACGGTGAAGAAGCCGTTGGGCGTGTCCACCCGCACGTTGTCGAGCTGGAAGGCGGCAGGCCCCGTGAAGGAGTCGGGCACCAGCCAGTCGAAGACGAGCCGCACCGTCCGTCCGGCGAAGGCTCCGAGGTCGACGGTTCCGCGCCGGTCACCCGTGTCGGGCACCGACGTCCCCGCCCGGGCGAGGAGGATCGTCCGGCTGGCCATGGGCGCGCCGCCGCCGTCCGGCTCGACCTGCACGCTGAACACGCGGTCCAGGCAACCGTCGCAGAAGGTCAGCAGGTCCCATCCCGCCCGGTAGTCGAACTCGAGCAGGCCGCCGCCGGGGATCGCCACGTTCTGGCCGACGCGGATCCGGCTGGGAGAGCCCTCCCCTCCGTCCCACCCGGTGAGCAGGGCGAGATCTCCTTGCGTGGGAGCGCTCTTGAAGAGGCCGGGCCAGATGGTGATGTCGCTGCCCAGGACGGACAGCGGGAAGAACGGGTCCGGGTGGTCCTGCGTCACCCACGACGTGAAGCTCGACTCGAAGCTGCAGTTCCGGACCGGATTCGCCGCGTCCTCGGTGCAGTCCGGCTCGACGAGCATGAGGCCGCTGAGCGTGCCGAACCCGGTTGGCCCCACGAGCATCGAGGCGCCGGTTCGAGGATCGAGGACGTAGAGGTCGCCCGCGTCGGCGCCGGCTCCTCCCGCGTAGAGACGACCGTCGGGTCCGAACTCGAGGCTTCCGGCCTGGATGCCCGTCGAGCCCACGACCGTCGCGGCTCCGGTCCGCAGGTCCACCGTGTAGAGGTCGGCCGAGCCGTGCTTGCCCGCGACGGCGTACATGATCCGGTTTCGCTTGTCGAAGGCGAGGCCGGCGAGGGGACCCGCGACCCCCGTGGCGCCGATCGGAGTGACCGTGCCGGCGAAGGGATCGAGCGTGGCGAGCGTCGAAGGGCCGGATCCCCCGACCGTGGTGACGGACGCACCGTACCAGACCGCGCCGACCGACTCGAGGCCAGTGAAGGAAGCGCCGTTCGGGACGACGGATCCGATCGCGGCCGCGTTGCCGAGCGAGAACTCGAAGCCCGCGAAGCTCGTCCCCCCGCACTGGGCGAAGGCGCGGCGGGAGAGGTTGCTGAACTCGATCTCCGTCACCTGACGGCCCCCGCCGGGACAGATGCTCGGGAACGTCCCGACGAGCGTACCCGCGCCCGTAGCCACGTTGATCTTGATGAGGAAGCCGTCGGGCCCCGCGCCGTAAAGCGTGCCGGAAGCGCTCGCCCGACGGCTGGCGAGCGCCGCCACCGCGAGCCCGAGAATGGCACGGACCTTGCTCGAGTTCACGGTGTGCCCCCCTTCGAACGACCACTGCACGGCTCTCGGAGCAGCCGACGGCCCCCATCGGATCCGCTGGGGCCGGGCCGACCGGGCGCGCGAGTGACGGCAGTGAAACTGCGGAAGAGGCTACGGCACCGGACCCGGGGACGTCAAGGATTGTAGCGAGAGTTCTTTGACATCTGCCTGCGGCGTCTGCGAGCATCGACCTGGGGGGCATTCCCCTGACCGCGGAGAATGACAGCATTGACCATCCGAGATCGCGTGGCGGTTTCCGAGCCGCTCCCGGCATTCGAGCAGGACTTGGACAAGTCGACGCGGGCGCGCCTTCCGCGCATGACGTCGGCCGTCCTCTCCGAGAACGGCGACGCCGTCGAGCCGTTCCGTCTGCTCAGCTCTCGCCTGCGGGCCCTGAGCCGCCAGCGGCAGCTGCGAGCCATAGGTGTCGTGAGCGCTTCGCCCGGCGAAGGCAAGACGACGGTCGCGATCGGGCTCGCCCGGTCGCTGGCCCTCGGCGGCCAGGAGAGCGTGCTCCTGGTGGACACGGACCTGCGCCGCCCCGCGCTGGACAAGGCGCTCGGTCTCGGACCGACCGCGGCCGGCGTCCGCCAGCATCTCGAGGGCTGGACGGGCGCGCTCTCCATCCGGCGAGTGGCCGCCGGAGACGGATGCTGGGTGCTGTCGGCGGGGGAGGGAAACTCCACGCGCCCCGACCTGCTCGCCTCCCCGAGGATGGCGACCCTCATCGAGGCGGCGCGCCGCTCGTTCGCCTACGTGGTCCTCGACTGCCCCCCGCTCATGACGGTGGCCGACGCCGTCCTCCTCCAGGAC
>JBKPBQ010000315.1:0-8320 GCA_046726955.1 Acidobacteriota bacterium | reverse complement strand
TGGGCCTGCGCGCCCAGGGCGGAGCCGGGAGGCTTCTGCCCCGCGGCGAAGGCCACGGCGGCCCGGCCGGCCCGCGCCCCGAAGACCAGGCATTCGGTCAGGGAGTTCGAGCCCAGCCGGTTCGCCCCGTTGATGCTCACGCACGCGGCCTCGCCCGCCGCGTAGAGCCCGGGCATCGGCGTCGCTCCGTGAATGTCCGTGGAGATGCCGCCCATCATGTAGTGGACCACGGGCCGGACGGGGATCATCTCGCGGACGGGATCGATGTTCTGGTACTTGAGGCAGAGCTCGCGGACGAAGGGGATCTTCTTGTCGATGAGCCTTGCCCCGAGGTGACGGACGTCCAGGTAGACGTAGTCTCCATAGGGACCGTGGAGGGTCCGCCCCTTCTCCTGCTCCTTCACGAAGGCCTGGGAGAGCCGGTCGCGCGGGCCCAGCTCCATGGAGCGCAGCACCGGCTTGGGCTCGGGCTTGCCCAGGTCGTAGTCCTGGAGATACCGGTAGCCGTCCTTGTTGAGGAGCCAGCCCCCCTCGGCGCGCGCGGCCTCCGTGATCAGGATCCCCGTGAAGGGCAGCCCCGTCGGGTGGTACTGCACGAACTCCATGTCCTTGAGCGGCGCTCCCGCCCGGTACGCGAGCGCCATGCCGTCCCCGTTCTTGATGTTGGCGTTGGTCGTGAACGGGAAGACCTTGCCGCACCCGCCGGTGCAGAGGATCACGGCCTTGGCGGTGATCGCGAGGACCTTGCCCGTGGCCATCTCGATGGCCACCACCCCCTGGCACCGCCCGCCGTCCACGAGCAGCTTGGTGACGAAGCACTCGTCGAACCGCTTGATCGCGTCGTACTTGAGTGTCGTCTGGAAGAGGGCGTGGAGCATGTGGAAGCCCGTCTTGTCCGCGGCGAACCACGTACGCTCCACCTTCATCCCGCCGAAGGGGCGGACGGCGACGTGTCCGTCGGGCTCGCGGCTCCACGGGCAGCCCCAGTGCTCGAGCCGCAGCATCTCCTCGGGCGCTTCCCTGACGAACGCCTCGACCGCGTCCTGGTCGCAGAGCCAGTCGCCGCCGGAGATCGTGTCGTACGCGTGCTCGTCCAGGCTGTCCCCGCCTTTGATGACGGCGGCCGCCCCTCCCTCCGCGGAGACGGTATGGCTCCGCATGGGGTACACCTTGGAGATGACGGCGACGCTCTGGGAGGGATCCGCCTCCACCGCGGCGATGGCGGCACGCAGACCCGCTCCGCCCCCGCCCACGACCAGCACGTCACAGGAGAGGAGCTCCATGGCGTCCCGCGCGGCTCCCGTGTTCGAGTTTCGACGTGGACACTACTTTGCTCACCACACTGCCGTCAAGGGACGGTCGACCGGAACGCTCGTCAGGCGCTCGTCTTCGCGGGAGGACCGGCTTCCGCCCTCCCCGGAAATGGCGTTGCTCCCGAGGCGATTTTCACGCTAGGATTTCGCCCGCTCATGGCCGAGCTGAAGCCCCTGAGCCGGCAGGCGATCGCGCGCGCGCTCGAGAAGGCCGAGCGCTACCGGCTGCTCAACGAGCCGGTGGAGGCGGAGAGCATCTGCCTGGACATCCTCGCCACTGATCCGGGCAACCAGCCTGCCCTCGTCACCATGGTCCTTGCCCTCTCCGACCAGTTCGAGGAGGGAGGCGCGCACGCCCCTACCCGCGCGCAGGAGGTCCTGAAGGACCTCCGCGACGACTACGAGCGCGCCTACTACTCGGGGATCGTGGCCGAGCGGAGGGCCAAGGCCCAGCTCAAGCGCGGAGGGCCCGGCTCCGGATACACCGCCCACGAGTCCTTCCGCGATGCGATGGGTTTCTACGAGAAGGCGGAGAAGATCCGCCCCGCGGGAAACGATGACGCGCTCCTCCGCTGGAACACGTGCGCACGCATCCTCGAGCGCCATCCCGAGCTGAAGGCGCCGCCGGTGGAGGAGTCGGAACCCCCGCTCGAATGATGGAGGCGCGCGGCTACCTGATCCGGAAAGGCTAGCTGGGTAACGCCCTCACTTGACTTTGCGCGCGGTCGGCTTGATCAGAGCCACCGCGCGTAACGGGCCGCCCGAGCCGCCGCCGATCTTCATCGGAAGGGCCACGATCCAGGCTCCCGTTGCCGGCACCTCCTCGAGGCGGTCGAGGTTCTCGAGCCCGGGGACGTTGGCCGCCGCCGCCACCTGGTGCACCGCGAAGTCCGTCGAGGCGCCGTAGTCGATGCTCGCGGTGTCGATGCCCAGGACACCCGCCTTGCGATCGCGGACGAGCATCTCCGCGGCCTCCTTCCCGTACGACGGGAAGTGGAGGTGCGACGCGTCGCCGGGGGTGTCGTCTCCGAGGTAGCGCTTGCGATCGGGCCAGCGCGCGCTCCACCCCGTGCGAAGGAGAACGATCGACCCCGCGGGCAC
Organism: Acidobacteriota bacterium; assembly: GCA_046726955.1. GTDB lineage: Bacteria > Acidobacteriota > Vicinamibacteria > Fen-336 > Fen-336 > CAVPGH01. The sequence continues at coordinate 5,906 of JBKPBQ010000315.1, read as the reverse complement.
CGCGCCGTGTGCGCCTTCCCAGGCCCGGACGTCGGCGACGGTGAGGCGGTAGTCGGGATCCGCGGCCGCCTTGGCGCTCACGTCGATCACGACACCGGGAGCCGAGAGCTGCGCCAGCGGCACCTGGTCGGCGGTCCGGCCCGCTTCCGCGAAGTGAACCGGCGCGTCGAGGTGCGTGCCCCCGTGCTCGGGTGCGCAGAAGGAGTAAGCGGAGTAGAACCAGCCTCCGGGCGTGCGCCCCTTGCTCACGGTCTTGAGCTCGAAGCCCGTGGTGGCTGTGGGCCAGTACGGCGTCTTGTCGTCGAAGGGATGCGTGAGGTCCACCATCCGCACGCGCGCGAGATCGAACGTCGACGAGGACGGACCGGGCGAAGCGACCATGGCGGCACCGCCGGCAGCGAGGAGGGAAAGAAGCGCCGTCGTTTTCATGGGTACTCCTCCAGAGCGGAAGGCTAGCCCCCTCGCGTGGTCGAAATCCAACGACCAGAGCGCGCGATCGGGTCTGTCAGGCGGCTTCGACGCGCGAGGAGATCGTGGTCAAGCTCTCGAGGATCTCGTCCACCTTCTGGAAGCGCCGGGCGGGGTCCTTCTCCAGGCAGCGCAGGATCGTGGCCTCGAGGTCGGCGGGCAGCCGCGGGTTGAGCGCGCGCGGCTTGGGAGCCGGCTTCTGGATGTGGCCCATGACGATCGCCATGATGTTGTCGCCCTCGAAGGGCAGGCGTCCGGTGAACGTCTCGAAGAGCACGACACCCAGCGAGTAGATGTCGGAGCGGAAGTCGGCGGGCTGGCCCTGCGCCTGCTCCGGCGGCATGTAGTCCGGCGTGCCCATGACCGTCCCCGCGGTGGTGAGCCCCGAGTCCTCCTTGACCTCGGAGACGCGGGCGATGCCGAAGTCCATGATCTTGAGATCGCCCGACTCCGGGATGATCAGCATGTTCTGCGGCTTGATGTCGCGGTGGACGACGCCGCCCTGGTGCGCGGCCTCGAGACCGTGGCACATCTGCTTGGCGATCGAGAGGCCGACGCCGAGGGGCAGGGCGCCCTTGCTGCGGATGAGGTCCTTCAGGGTCACGCCCTCGAGGTACTCCATCGAGATGTAGGCCACCCCGTCCGCCTCCGCGAAGTCGTGGGTCCGGAGCACGTTCCGGTGCGTGATCTTGCGCGCGAGCTTGATCTCCTGCTTGAAGCGTTCGAGGAGCGACGGGTCGGCTCGGAGCGCCTCGCTCCGCAGGACCTTGAGCGCCACCACCTCGTCGAGCTGGCGGTCCTGGGCCCGGTACACGATGCCCATTCCGCCGGTGCCCACCTTGCCCTGGATCTCGTAGCGCCCGGCGAAGATCGCGCCCTTCTCGAGCTTGGCCGAGGCGGGCGTCGCCGCCGAGACGGCCCCGAAGGCGGTCGTGGCCTGCTGGCTCGCCGTCTCCGCACTGCCCGGCGACGTCGCGGTCACGCCCTTCTTCAGGAGCGTCATCCCCTCCCGCAGGAAGGTGATCATCTGGTCCCTCTCGCGGAGGTCGGCAAGGAGGTTGTTGAAGGTGCGAGCGAGGACGCCGATCTCGTCGCGGCTGGAGATGGAGACGGCGCCCGTGAACGAGCCCTCACGAGCCCGCTCCACGAGCCCGACGAGCGTGCGCAGCGGGTTCGTGAGCTGCGCCGCGGAGACGTAGGCGAGCCCGAGGCCGATCGCCATCACGAGCAGCGAGACGAGGATCAGGCTGTTACGGAACTGGCGGAACGACGCGGTCTCGTCGGCCACGCTCCTCATGGCGAGGACGGAGCCGACGGCGTCGCCGGCGGCCGACTTCAGCGGCACCTGCACGGCGAGGTAGCGGTCGCCCCTCACGTCGAGGGGGAGCGGCTTCATGTCGGCGGCGCCACCGCTCGCGAGCTCCGGACGGGCGAGGAGGTCGCGCAGGGAGCCTTCTGCCGGACCGAGGGACGACACGGATAGCAAAGGCGCCTGGCCGGCAGGGTGGACGAGGAAGGCGACCTCGCTGTGCGTGAGCTTGCGGATCTGGGCGGCCAGCGCCTCGTTGATCCCGTAGCCGGCGATGAGGACACCCACGGGGTGGCCCGAGAAGGCCATGGGGACGGAGACGGCGTGGAAGAGCTTGTCGCCCTGGGGCCAGACCGTGGCCGACTCCTCGCCCCCGAGCGGCTTCACGACGATCGGGTCCTTCGAGAGGTCCTCGCCGTCCGCTCCCGGCCGGTCGCTCCGCGCGAGCACGATCCCCTCGGTGTCGGTGGCGATGAAGAAGTCCGCGCCCAGGTCCTTGCCGCGCTCCTGGAGCATGTCGTAGATCGTGGCGGGGTCGCGCGTCTCCACCGCCGCCTTGAACGCCGCGTCGTTGGCGAGGACGCGCACGCCGAGCTTGAGCTTGTTGAAGCGGTCGCTCTGGAACGTCTCCCATACCCCGCGGGTCTCGACGAGAGCCTTCTCGATGTTCTGGTTGGCGAGGCGCTCGGCCTGGAACGTGGTGTAGAGCAGGCTCGTCGCCACGAGCGCGATCACGAGCACGCTCGTGAAGACGAGGATCTTCTGGGTCAGTCCCATCGAGAGGGTGTCGCTCCTAGTACTTCTCGTCCGTGTTCGAGTAGTCCTTCCCGTACTTGTTCTTGTGGGGGGCGCGCTTGAAGCCGGAAGCGTCGAGCGTGAGCTTCACGTCCGTGTCTCCGCGCGCGGTGACCGTCACGTCCTCGGTGACGTCGCCGCCGCGCTCGTGCCAGGCGTGGACGACGTACTTGCCGGCGGGGACGTCGGGGATCGAGAACGTCCCGTCCTGCGCCGTCTTCGTGAAGAAGGGGTTGTCGCGGACGATGACGACCGCGCTCATCTGCGGGTGGATGTTGCAGTAGACGCGCGCGACACCCGGGTGCTGGAACGTCCACGCGCCGCTCTTGGGCCGCTTGTAGAGGTCGAGGTCGAAGCGGTTCTCGCCGGAGACCGAGAACACGTTGTGGAAGATCGGGTCCTCGTTCGGGAACTCGACGGTTCCGCCCACCGGCACGACGAGCACGCGCGGTATGAAGTTCTTGCCCTTCATCGTCATCGTTGCCTTGGCGGGCGGCGCCGTCTTCGCCTTCGCGCCGTCCACGTAGACGACGACGTCGGTGATGTCCGTGGCCGGGCGCCCGCCCTTGTCGAGGAACTCGATCCGGCCCCTCACCGTTCCGGCCGCGGCCGTAGCGGCGAAGACGAGCGCGGACACGAGGGAAACCGCGACCTGTCGCACGGAAAACCACCTCCGGGGACGCCGAAGTCTAGCATGGCGTCACCGGACCTCCCGCGCCGGTCGCTCCTCCTATAATCCGGCGGCCCATGATCCCACTCCTGCTGCTGGCCGCCGCCATCGACGGCGAGGCGGCGCTGCGCCACGCCTCGGCCCTCGCCGCCCTCGGTCCTCACGCCTGGGGCTCGCCTCGCAATCGCGCCGCCGCAGAGTACGTCGCCGTCCAGTTCCGCGAGGCGGGGCTCTCGGAAGTCCGACTCCAGGAGTTCGAGACGCAGGGAACCGCCGGCGCGAACGTCATCGGCGTGCTGCGCGCGCGGGGGCCGGAGATGGTCGTGGTGGGAGCGCACCACGACACCGTGCCCGAGGCGCCCGGCGCCTACGACGACGGCGGAGGGGTCGGTGTCCTCGTCGAGCTCGCGCGCGTGCTCGCTCGCGAGCCGTCGCGCACCCGGACGGTCGTCTTCGTCTCCTTCGACGGGGAAGAGGCGACGGGCCGAACGCCGACCGCGGGCTCGCGGGCCTGGATAAAGTCGTTGGGCCCCGACGCGCGCCAGATCGTGGCGGCGCTCGTGGTCGAGATGTGCGGCTGGAAAGACGGCACTCCCGTCTTCCACCCGATCCCGTACCGCGATTCCCGCGAGATCGGCCGCAGCGTCGTGACGCCGGCCTGGCTCATGCGGGCCGCGCTCGACGGCGCAGGATCCGCGGTGCGCGTGGGCGACCCCTGGCTGTCCTGGGTCTACCAGCCGGGTGTCCGCACGTATCGCGCGACCTTGTACGGCGACGACCTCTCGTTCCTGCAGGTCGACATTCCCGCGCTCGTCGTCTCCGACTCGTCCTTCTCGTCCTTCTATCCCTGGTACCACCGGCCGGGCGACACCGCCGACAAGATCGACGCGGCCTCGCTCGCGCGGATGGGCGACTCGGTCCTCGGGGTGCTGCGGACACTCGATCGCGTCCCGCGCGGAGCGTCGGAGGAGCCGGATTGGTTCGCGGCGTTCGGCTGGGTGTTCGGCCGCTCGGTGCTGATCGGGCTCGGTCTCGTGTCGCTCCTCCCCGGCCTGCGCGTGGCCCTCCGGGCCGGAGGCCTCGGCCTCGCCGTGCGGCTGCTGCACGCCGTTCTCTTCCTCGTCCTCCTCTGGCGGCATCCGCTCCCCGCGCTGTGGATCTTCCTGCTCGCGAACCTCCTCGCCGGCGGGGCAGTGTGGAAGCGGGCGCTCGGTCTCGTTCCTCCCGCCGTGCTCGTGGCCTTCGGAGTCGTGGCCTGGCGGCGCGAGATGGTCGACGGACTATGGCTCGCGCCCTGGGAGGTCGCGGCCGCCGGCTTCGCGCTGGCGCTCGGGCTTCTCGTCTTGCGCCCCGCGACGGGCGGGCGCCGGACGGGCCGCCGCAAGAGGATCTAGAGCAGGGTGCTGAAAAGTATCCTCACGCGGCGCGCGGCAACGCGCGCGGGGCTTACGAAGGCTGCTTTTTCAGCACCCTGCGAGCCTCAGAACCAGGCGGGCGTGCAGGTCCCCTTGTACCGCCGCCGCATGTAGCCGGCCGACGTGAGGACGTTCCAGTCCTCGCTGTAGCCGTTCGAGGCCTTGATCGAGATCTCTTCCGTCATGACGAGCGTGCAGATCCCGTACGTGCGGCCCAGCTCGTTCACGAGCTCGTCGTAGTACTTCGCCGGGTTGATGACCTTGGGGCTGCCGCCGTTGAGGTCGTTCAGGTTGAAGATCTCGGGGTGCGTCATCATGAGCGTGTCGAGGGCCGCGTTCATCTGTGTCGCGAGCCGCGAGCCGCCCTCGTCGCAATCGAGGTTCGGGTTGCTCGACGCGGGCAGCGGGCAGGCGAACGCGGCGGGTGTCGGCGTGGGCGTGGGGGCCGGCGCAACGGTAGGAGTGGGGGTCGGGGCGGCGGTCGGCAAATCCTCCTTGGACCCGCAACCGGCGACGAACAAAGGCACGGCAATGAGGGCGGAAAAGACCAAGCGTCGCATGAGAACCTCCTGTCCGATCGGGCGAATTTCGCCTTAAAACGTTACTTGAAGTATCTAGTCCTATATTAGCCTCCGTAAACAATAAATCAATAGGAAATCGCTCCCCACTACGTTTTTTCGAAGGTACTGGAAGGTCAAGGAAACTACTTGACAGAGTCAACTATCTCCCTGACACTCGGACATCGAGCGAGACGAGCGCATGGCGACGAGCCCCCTCGACCAGCGGATCCAGGCGTTCCGGAGCTTCAACCGCTTCTACACGCAGCGCATTGGCGTGCTGCAGAAGGGCCTCCTCGGCAGTCCCTTCTCGCTCGCCGAGGCCCGCGTCCTCTTCGAGCTCGCGCAACGCGACCGCCCGACCGCGGCCGAGCTCGTCCGCGAGCTGGGGCTCGACCCGGGCTATCTGAGCCGCATCCTTCGCGGCTTCTTTCGCCAGGGCCTATTGAAGAAGGAAGCCTCGAAGGACGACGGCCGCGAGCAGCATCTCTTCCTGACCGCCGCCGGGCGCCAGGCCTTCGACGATCTCGACGCACGCACCCAGGAGGACGTCCGCGGCGTGCTCGGCGGGATTCCCGCGGCCGACCAGGCGCGGCTCGTGGACGCGATGCACACGATCGAGGAAGTGCTGGGCGCTGGGGTCACCGCGCCTGCCCCCGCGCGCGACTCGATCGTGCTGCGCTCGCCGGAGC
>JBKPBQ010000314.1:0-9815 GCA_046726955.1 Acidobacteriota bacterium | reverse complement strand
GGTCTGGACTGCGCGACCGGCCAAACGCAGTCTCGTCCTCGTGACCATCGACACGCTTCGCGCCGACCACGTCGGCGCCTACGGCTACGCGCAGGCCGCGACGCCCACGCTCGACGGCCTCGCCCGCCGCGGCGCGCGCTTCGCGAACGCGACGACCGCGGCTCCCCTCACCGGCCCTTCCCACGCGACGATCCTCACCGGCCTCCCGCCGCCCCGGCACGGCGTCCGCGAGAACGTCACCTTCCTCCTCGACGCCCGGCACCTCACCCTCGCCACGCGTCTCGAGCGCGCGGGCTACCGCACCGCCGCCTTCGTGGCCGCGTATCCCGTGGCCGCCGCCTTCGGCTTCGGCCAGGGCTTCGACGAGTTCAGCGAGGGACTGCACCCGAACCCCGGCATCGGCCAGGGGGCGGAGCGTCCGGCGAATGAGGTGGCGGACGCCGCCGTCGCGTGGCTCGAGCGGACCCGCGCCGCCAAAGAGCCCTTCTTCGCCTGGGTCCACTTCTACGATCCCCACGCGCCCTACGCGCCGCCTTCTCCGTATCGCGAGACGTTCGCCGAGCGGCCGTACGACGGCGAGATCGCCTTCGCCGACGAGCAGCTCGGGCGGATCCTCGAGGCCCTGAGAGCCGCCGGGCACGACCGCGACACCGTCGTGGCCGTGCTGGCGGACCACGGCGAGGGGCTCGGCGAGCACGGCGAGACGGGGCACGGCATCCTTCTTTATGAGTCGACGCTGCGCGTGCCGCTGGTCTTGGCTGGGCCCGGCGTACCTGGGGGACTGGTCGTCGACGAACCCGTCGGAACGATCGATCTGGCCCCGACGTTGCTCCAGCTCGTCGGCCGCGAGGCGCCCGATCTGCCCGGCCGTGATCTGAGGCCGTCACTCGTTGGGAAGCGCCTCCCGGCCGAGGGACTCTATTCAGAAGCCCTCTTCGGCCGGCTGAACTGCCGGTGGTCCAGCCTGCGCAGCCTGCGCGACGGCGAGTGGAAGGTCGTCCTCGGCTCCGAGCCCGAGCTGTTCGATCTCTCGAGCGATCCCCGCGAAACGCGGAACCGCGCGGGCGACGAGCGGGACCGCCTCGAGCGTCTGCGCCGCAGCCTGGAGGCGGCCGTCGCCTCGATGGCGCCCGGCGGCGACACCGCGCGTCCCGTGGCCCTGAGCCCCGAGCAGGAGGAGCGTCTGCGCAGCCTGGGCTACGCGGCGGGCGGGGGAGGCGGCGGGAGCCTCGACGAGCCAGGGCTGCCCGACCCGCGGCGTCTCGTGGGCCTCTACGAGCGGCTCGAGTCGCTGCAGACCGCGACCGGACCGGCGATCGCTCCCGCCATCCGCGAGATAGCCACGATCCTCGAGAAGGATCCAGGCAGCCCGTTCGCCCACTTCGTGATGGCCTCGGTCGCGTACCGGGGCGGACAGCTCGATCTCGCCGAGAAGGCCTTCGCGCGGACGCTCGCCCTCGACCCCGACCGGCCGGTGATCCGCCAGTACTACGGCCAGCTCCTGCGCGACGAGGGACGGCTCGAAGACTCGGAGCGCGAGCTTCGGATCGCCGCCGAGCAGGCGCCCGCGTACGACCTCGTGACGCGCGTCAACCTCGCGGAAACGCTGACCGCGCGAGCGAGCTACGAAGAGGCCCGAAAGATCCTGTCGGACGTGCTCGCACGCGAGCCCGCTCACGAGAAGGCGCGCCAGGCGATGGGGCGTCTGCTCGTCGCCTCCGGCCGGCCGCGCGAGGCGCTGCCCTACCTGGAGACGGCGGCCGAGCGAGACGACCTCGACGCCCTCCTCGACGTGTCCACCGCCTACCTCGCCGTCCCCGAGTACGAGCGGGCGGCGGAGGCGGCCGCGCGCGTGCTCGACCGGAACCCCGGACATCCTCGGGCTCTCGTGCTCCTCGGCCACGCCCTCGTGATGCTGGGGCGCCGGGCCGAGGGCATCGCCTTCCTCGAGCGGGCGCTCGCCATCGGGCCCCGGCGCGCCGAGGTCTGGCGGTCGCTCGCCGACGCGTTCGCGGCGGCGGACGAGAAGAAGATCGCCGAGCGCTGCCGCCGCGAGGCGGCTACTCGAAGTACCCGGCCACGTCCAGGATGAGGTGCGTCGTTCCGCCGCCCGCCACGGACGCCCGCGCCTTGATCCGGCCCAGGCCGTCCGACGAGAGGGCGACGATCGCGTTGCTCGACCGCGTCTGCCCGGCGGAGAAGTTGAGGGCGCTCGCGACCGGCGGCCCCGCGTTGCCCGCGTAGAGCGTCACGTTGCCGACGCCCGAGGGCCCGGTGACCGCGACGTTCACCGCGACGGCGCGGGCGCCGGCGGGCACGCCGCAGGCGCCGCTCACGCTCACGAGCCGCTCCACCCCGGAAACGAGCGGCGTCGAGCTCCGCGTGTCGAGCAGCCGGCACGACGTCACCGTGTGATAGTCGCGGCCGGGTCCGGAGATCCGGTAGATCGCGCCGAGGCCGATCGACACCGCGTACACCGAGCCGTCCGGTCCTTCCTCGAGGTCCGTGATGCCCCCGAAGCCGCTCCCCATCTTGAGCTCGTCTCGCTCGGCCGTGCTGTCGGCCACGAGGTCGGCGAGGCCGGGGATCCCGGCGACCTCGAAGCCGGTCCGCGTCGCGTTGAGGGGCAGGCGGTAGAGGTTGCCGGTATTCACGTCGCCGATGAGGACGACGTTGTCGTAGCTCGGGCCGAGGCCGCGCGGGAAGAGGATCGCGGTGGGCGCGATCGTGGCGAGCCAGGAGAACTCCGGGTCGCCGTAGGTCTCTCCCGCCCCCGGCATGTGGAAGAGGTCCGTCACGTCCTGGGGGTCGCGGGAGTTCGGGCCCATGATCTGGTTCCAGCCGCTGTTGAACCCGGGAGCGACGCGGTTTATCTCGTCGTAGTCGGTCGGTCCGTTCTCCGTGTCCCAGAGCGTTCCCGTCACCGGGTCGATGGCCAGGCCGAAGCTGTTGCGCACGCCGTAGGCGTAGTAGCGGGCGACCTGCGTCTGGCAGGTCTGGCCGACCGGACACCCCGCGTTCGACGTGCAGGTCTGCGTCGTGGTGAGCGAGCAGTAGGGAGTGAACGGGTTGCCCGCCGCGGGTGTGCCGTCCGGGTTGACGCGGAAGATGACCGACGTGTTGTCGGGGGCCGCGCCCTCGGGGTGGTTCTGGAGCTGGCCGCTCCGGTTGAGGTCCCCGATCACCGCGTAGAGCCGGCCCTGGGCGTCCAGCGTGATGACGCCTCCGTCGTGGTTGGGGCCCGGCGTCGCCGGAAGGTCGAGGACGAGCTGGGGATTCGTGAGCGTGCCCGGACCCGCATTCCAGGTGTAGCGGTAGACGCGGTTGGCGATGGGCGGCTGGCCGTCGGCGGCGGCCTCGGTGAAGTAGAGGAAGACGTGCGGCGGGTCGTCGCGGCTCACCGCGATGCCGAGGAGGCCGCGCTCGCTGTCGAAGCTGACGGGGAGGTCGAGGACGGGCGCCGCCTGGAGGACGCCGTTGCGGACGCGCCGCACCTTGCCGTCGTTCTTCTGCAGGACGAGGATGTCCCCCGGGGCCACGAACGCCATCGAGGTGGGAGTGCTGAGCCCGCCCGTGACGAGCTGCACGTGGAGGGCGGGATCGTCGACGGTCTGGGCCGCGAGGGGCGGCGCCGCGACGCACAGGGCGAGAGCCACGCCGAGCGGTCTCATCGGATCTCCTTGGTCAGTGGAAGCGTCCGTCGCCGGGGAATCGCGCGTGCGCTTCGGCGGCGAGGGCCCGCGCCGCCTCCACGTCGCCGAGGACGGTCGCGGTCTGGACGGCCTTCAGGTAGGTCTCGGGACGAGGGGCCGCGGTCACGAGCGCCTTGAGAGCGCTCCGCGACTCCGCGTCGCGGCCCTGCGAGCGATAGAGCATGGCGAGGCCGACGCGCGCGTCCTCCGACTGCGGGATGGCCTGCAGCTCCGCCTGGAACTCGGCCTCCGCCTCTGCGTCGCGGCCCAGCCGCGCGAGGCAGTCTCCGAGCTGCGCGTGGAGGCTGCGCACGACCACGCGCTTCTGCCGGTTCTTCGCGGCCTCCGCCCGCCGGAACTCCTCGACCGCCTCCTCGCAGCGGTCGGCGCTGCGCGCGGCGACACCCAGGATGAAGCGGCTCATGATCCGGTCGGGGTCGGCGGCAACGCTGCGCCGGGCATAGGACGCCGCCTTCGCGAGATCGCCTTTCTCCATCATGAGCTGGGCCAGCGCTTCGTTGCCCTGGGCGGGATTGCGTCCCGAAGCGATCTCGGCGTGCTGGCGCGCGAGATCGTCCCGCCCTTCGAGAGCGTACACCTTCGCGAGCGCGAGGTGGGCGGTGGTGCGCATCGGGTCGAGGCGCAGGGCGCGGTCCACGGACTCGATGCCCTCCTTCGTTCGGCCCAGGCGGATGAGCGTGTACCCGAGCATCTCCCAGGCGTCGATCATCGTCGGGTTGTCGGCCAGGACCTTCCGGAAAGCGGCGACGGCCTCCTCGTCCTGTTGGGCCTGGCGGAGGGCGAGCGCGTGCTTCAGCTGCTCGTAGGCCGCGATCTTGTCCTTGGGGTCGGGCAGGACGTCGGGCAGGGTGAGCGACGGGCTCACGCCGATGTAGCCCAGCGACTGGAGCTTCTCGCGCGTCTCGGGATCGACCTCGCCGGGAGCCGCGACGTCGCGAGTTCCTGCGGATTGCTGCTCGAGCCATTGCGACATCGCGGCGACGGCGCTGGCTCTCTCGTCGGCGACGTTGCGCCGCTCCGTGGGATCTTCCTTCAAATCGAACAGCTCCCTCCGCGGGGCCTCGATGTATCGATACCGCTCCTCGGTGACCGAACGCAGCTCGCTCCAGCCGAAGTGGTAACGGGGGTAGAACGTCTCGGAATAGACGCGTCGAGCGGGCACGGCGCCGCCGGCGAGCGCCGGCACGAGCGAGACGCCGTCGAGGCCGTCCGCGGGGACGCCGGCGAGGGCGAGGAGTGTCGCCGGGATGTCGACCTGCGCGACGGGCGCGGCCACGCGCGTGCCCGCTCCCGCGTCCCGCGGCAGGCGCAGGAGGAGCGGCACGCGCAGCGACTCGCGATAGAGGAAGATCCCGTGCTCCGCCTCGCCGTGGTCGCCGAGGCCCTCGCCGTGGTCCCCGGTCACGGCCACGATCAGCCGGTCCTTTCCCTCGACGCGGTCGAGCAGCCGGCCCACGAGCTCGTCCGCGTAGGAGACCTCGCCGTCGTAGAGGTCGCCCCCGCGGAACCGCTCCGGCGGCGCGTAGGGCGTGTGGGGCTCGTAGAGATGGAGGAAGGCGAAGAATCGCGCCTTTTCCTGAGACTCGATCCAGCGCGCGAGGCTCTCGACCGCCACGGCGCCGTCGCGCTGCACGGCGGCCAGAGACTCGACCGCCCCTTCGCTCTCGAGGGCGTCGTCGTATTCGTCGAAGCCCTCGGCGATCCCGGTCTGGCGGCGGAGCACGTAGGCGGAGACGGCGCCCCCGGTGCGGAAGCCCGCGGCCTTGAAGCGGGCGGCGAGCGTCCCGTGCGCGGGCGAGAGCGTGAAGCCGACGTTGTCGCGGACGCCGTGGCGGGGAGGGAGGAGGCCGGTGAGGAGCGATGCGTGGGCGGGGAGCGTGAGCGGACAGTGGCTGTAGGCCTCCTCGAAGAGGATCCCGCGCCGGGCGAGCGCGTCGAGGTGGGGCGTGCGGCCCTTCGCGTAGCCGTAGGCGGGCAGGCGGTCCGCGCGCAAGGTGTCGATCGACACGAGGACGACGGAGCAGTCCGCGCACGGGCCGGGCGGCGGCCGGCGACAGGCGACGAACGACAGGGCAACCACGCCGGCGAGGGCTGCTCTCGCGACGACGGGACCGCTCACGGCAGGCGGCTGACGAGCTTCGAGTAGCCCGGGTCGCGCCGCAGCGAGGCGAGGTCGGCGTCGCTCTCCAGCCGAGCGCGGTCGTCGAAGCCCGCGTCGAGGGCCTTGGCGAGCGACGAGAGGGCGCTCTTCGTCCGTCCGGCCCGGGCCTGCGCGGCGGCGAGGTGGTACCAGACCTGCGCGTCCTCGGGGCGGATCTCGGACGCGATCGTCAGGTAGAGCGCGGCTTCGCCGTACGCTCCGCGCTGCGACGCGTCGCGGGGCAGGTAGAAGGCAACCTGGGACTGGACGGAGTTCAGTACCCGCTGCGCGGAGAGCGCGTCCGGCCCTTCGCCCGCGGCCTTCTTGCGCAGATCCGCGATCCGCAGGTCGGAGAGCAGCTTCGGCAGCCCGGCAAGGTCGTCGCCGGAGGCCTTGGCCTGGGCGATCGTCTCCTGGGCCCGCGCGATCGCCGCCCGCTCGCGCTCGCGGTCCTTGCGGCGCGCCTTGCTCTCCGCCTTCCGCGCTTCGGAGGCGAGGAGGGCCTTGGCCCGAGCCTCCGCCTCGCCCGTGTCGCGCGCACCCGCATAGTCGCGGGCGATCCAGCTCCACTGTCGCCAGGCCTCCTGGAGGCGGCCGGAAGTCTCGAGCTCACGCGCCCGGGCCACGTCTTCGCTCCACGCCGTGTCCAGGACGCTCTCGGAGACACGCGCCTGCGAGCGCAGGGCCATCCACCGCAGGGCGCGCGTCGCCACCGCTTCCGGCATCCACGAGTGCGGCCCCGGAAAGACCTCGTAGCGGTAGGGCACGCCCAGCTCGAAGAGCTTCTCGTCCGTCTCCTGCATCTCGCCGTAGTTGAAGTCCGAGTCGCCGGACGCGCCGAAGTAGAGGAAGCCGAGGTCGCCCTTCGCGATCGGTCGGGGCTCGAAGCCTGCGCCGGCACCGACCACCCCGCGCAGCCGGCCCTTGGCCGCGCTCGCCAGGGTCAGCGCCACCCTGGCGGTTCCGGAAAAGCCGGCCAGGAAGACCCTCTCGTCGTCGACGGAGAGCCTGGCGTGCGTGTCCGCCCACATCGCCTGCAGCGCTGGTGTGTTCACGTCCGTCGCCTCGTCGCTCCGCGTGCGGTACGAGCTGGCGAGGACGAAGCCGAGCGACTCCGCGCCGGGACGGAAGCGATCGAGGGCGAGCAGGGCGCGGCCTCGGGGGTCGAGGACGTAGACGATCGGGGACGGGCGAGCGGGATCGTAGGCGGTTGGGAGATAGAGCGCGTAGGTCTGCTCCGGATCCTCGCCGTGGAGCGACTCCGCGACCTTGCCGCGCGGCAGCGGCGCCTCGGCCGGGACGGAAGTGGCGGCATGCAGGAGGAGGATCGGGAAGAGCATGAAATCCAACGACGTGAACGGGATCGAAGGGCGCGACCGCCCGGTTGCTATTATCGACGAATGGTTCGACCGCGCGGCGCCTTCGGAGGCGCGCTCGTCGCGCTGGCGTGGCTGTCGGTGCTGTGTGCGTGCGGGTGGCGGCATCCGGGTCGCAACGAGCGCGCGGCGAATGTCCTCCTGATCACGGTGGACACCCTGCGCGCGGACGCGATCGGCGCGTACGGCAAGGCCGACGCGGGGACGCCGTGGATGGACCGACTCGCCGCGGAAGGCGTGCGCTTTGCGGAGGCGCGCGCGCAGAACGTGGTGACGCTGCCATCGCACGCGAACATCCTTTCCGGCCGCTACCCGACCGCTCACGGCGTGCGCGACAACTCGGGCTTCCGCTTCCCTGCGGAGGGCGAGACGCTCGCCACCCTGTTGAAGGCGCGCGGATATCGCACCGGAGCCTTCGTCAGCGCCTTCCCGCTCGACTCGCGGTTCGGCCTCGGCCGTGGCTTCGACGTGTACGACGACCGGTTCGCGAACGCGGATACCCACAACGCGTTCGAGATGGAGGAGCGGCCGGGGCCGGAGACGGCGGCGCTCGCGCGCGAGTGGATCCACGCGCAGGGCGACGCGCGCTGGCTCTGCTGGCTCCACGTCTACGAGCCCCACTTTCCCTACGCTCCCCCCGAGCCGCTCCGCGCGCGCTTCGCCTCGTCGCCGTACCAGGGCGAGGTCGCGGCTGCCGATGCGGCCCTCGGCCTCCTCCTGGAGTCCGTCCTGGCCTCTGCGGAGCGGGGACGGACGATCGTCGTCCTCACGTCGGACCACGGCGAGTCGCTGGGAGAGCACGGAGAGGCGACGCACGGAATCTTCGCGTACGAGGCGACGCTGCGCGTTCCGCTCGTGCTCTACGCGCCGGGTCTGCTGAAGCCCCGGGTCGTGCGCGAGCCCGTGCGCCACGTGGACATCCTGCCCACGGTGCTCGACGCGCTGGGGCTGCCCGCTCCCGCGGACATATCCGGCCGCACGCTCCTTCCTCTCGCCGCCGGCCGGTCGCTGCCGCCGCGCGAGAGCTACCTCGAGGCCCTCTCCTCCGCGCGCAACCGCGGCTGGGCGCCTCTCTTCGGCCTCGTGCGCGGCTCCTTCAAGTACGTCGATCTGCCGCTGCCCGAGCTGTACGACCTGTCGGCGGATCCCGCCGAGTCGAGGAACCTCGCGGGCCAGCAGCCCCAGCGGCTCGAGGAGATGAAGGCGGCGCTCGCGCGCGTCCGCGGCGGCGACCGCGGATGGGACGGGGGCACGGAAGACGCGGCGGTCCGCGAGCGGCTCCGTGGCCTCGGCTACGTGGCGGCGGCGGTCCCGCACGGCGGGCGCGCGCCAACCGAGGCCGACGACCCGAAGCGGCTCATCGCGCTCGACGCGGAGCTGCAGGCGCTCGTCGAGCAGTACCGGGCGGGAGACCTCGCCGGGGCGATCGCGCGCGCCGAGCGCCTGGTGGAGACGCGGCCGTCGATGCCGGTCGCCTGGACGCAACTCGCCTTCCTCCGCCGGGAGCGAGGCGACCTCCGCGGGGCGGCGGTCGCCCTCCAGAAGGCGCTCGCGCTCGTGCCCGAGGATTCGGGAACGGCAGCGCTCCTCGGCGCCTACCTGACGGAGGCCGCGCGGGCGCAAGAGGCGCTGAAGCTGCTCGATGCCTACGCCGGGAGAAGCGATCCCGACGTGGACGTCGTGATCGCGCGCGGCGTGGCCCTCGCCGCCGCGGGTCGGCGCGGCGAGGCCGAGGCGGCGTTCGCTTCCGCGCGAAAGCTCGACCCCACGAACGCCCTGCCCCTCGTGGACCTCGGCACGCTCTACCTCGGCGCCCGCGAGTACGACAAGGCCCGCCAGGCGCTCGGCTCCGCCCTCGAGCTGAACCCCCGCGTGGCCCGCGCCCACAACGCGCTCGGCGTCATCGCGGCGGAGACGGGCGAGCGCGAGGAGGCGATCGGCCACTGGAAGACCGCGGTCTCGCTCGAGCCCCGGGAGTTCGACACGCTCTTCAACCTCGGGGCGCTCCTGGTGAAAGCCGGCCGCGCCGCCGAGGCGCGGCCCTACCTCGAGCGCTTCCTCCGCGAGGCTCCGGAGCCGGTCTACGGGCGCGACTTCCCGAAGGTCCGCGCCTGGCTGAACGCCGCGCCGCCGGCATGAGACGAGGCCTTCTCGGGGGCCTCGTCGTCCTCGCGGGGATCATCGGGTTCGCCTGCCGGGGAGACCGCCCGAAGGGCGAGGCGGGCCTCGACGTCCTGCTGATCACCGTGGACACGCTGCGCGCCGACGCGCTCGGTGCCTTCGGAAACACGAAGGCTTCGACGCCGTGGATCGACCGCCTCGCCGACGGAGGCGTCCGCTTCACGCGCGCCTACGCCCACAACGTGGTCACGCTCCCGTCGCACTCGAACATCCTCTCCGGCCGCTATCCGTTCGAGCACGGCGTGCGCGACAACTCGGGCTTTCGCTTCCCGCCAACGGTGGACACGCTGGCCACGCGGCTCAAGGCGCTCGGCTACCGCACCGGCGCCTTCGTCAGCGCCTTTCCGCTCTCCTCGCGCTTCGGCCTGGCCCGCGGCTTCGACGTGTACGACGACAGCTTCCTCG
>JBKPBQ010000313.1:0-3554 GCA_046726955.1 Acidobacteriota bacterium | reverse complement strand
CGACCGCACGTGAGCGACGACACTCCCAAGCCGATCAGCGTGCCCGAGGGCGTCGAGTCCGTCCTGCCGGACGATGCGCCCCGCATCACGCTGCCGCTCTTCGAGGGGCCGCTCGACCTTCTGCTCTACCTGATCCGACGCGAGAAGATCGACATCCACGACATCCCGATCGCTCCCATCACGCGCCAGTACATGGAGTACCTGGACCTGATGAAGGAGCTGAACCTCGACGTCGCGGGCGAGTTCATGGTGATGGCGGCGACGCTCATCCACATCAAGTCGAAGATGCTCGTCCCGCTCTCGCCCACGGAGGCCGAAGGCGAGGATGAGACGTTGGACCCGCGGGCCGAGCTGGTGCAGCGCTTGCTGGAGTTCCAGCGCTACAAGGAGGCGGCGGGCGTCCTCCACCAGCAGGCGCAGATCCGCGCGGCGCAGTGGACGCGGCCGGACACGGTGGTGCCCCGCTTCGACGACGCGGGAGAGGAGATGCTGGAGGCCGGCCTCTTCGACCTCATCGCCGCCTTCAAGGAGCTGCTGGAGCGCCGCAAGACGCTCCTCGCGCACGAGGTGGAGGCGGAGGGGCAGAGCGTCGAATCGAGGATGGAGGATCTGCTGGCCCTCATCGGCGTCGGGCAGTCGCTCGAGTTCCTGGAGCTGTTCGCGTCGCAGCAGACGAAGGCGGCGATGATCGTGACCTTCCTCGCGCTCCTCGAGCTCATCCGGCTCAAGCACGTCAAGGTCTACCAGCGCGGCCTCTTCGGCGCGATCCGCGTCTTCCGTCCGGTGGGACCGGAAGAGGGACGGCCCGCGGCGTAGGCTCGGAGGTCTTCGAAGGAACGGAATGGCAGAGAGCGACGAGAAGGCGGAGCCGGAGGCGACGGCCGAAGCGCCAGGGGAGACGGCACCGGAGTCTTCCGAAGCGATTCTCCCGCCGCGGGAGATACGCGCGGTCCTGGAGGCGCTCATCTTCGCTTCGCCGCAGCCGATCACGGCGCGGGAGGTCGGCCAGGTCCTGGGCGGCGTCCCCCGCGAGGACTGGGAGAAAGCGCTCGAGGAGCTGAGGAGCGACTACGCGCGCGACGAGCGCGGCCTCCACCTCGTCGAGGTCGCGGGAGGCTGGCAGATCACGACGCGGCCCGAGTACAACGACTGGGTCCGCGAGCTGCTCGACCCCAAGACGCCGACTCGCCTGTCGATCCAGGCCCTGGAGACGCTGGCGGTGATCGCCTACAAGCAGCCGGTCACGCTGCCCGAGATCATCGAGCTGCGCGGCGTGAAGTCGGGCGGCGTCCTGAAGACGCTCCTGGAGAAGCGGCTCATCCGGATCATGGGCCGCAAGGAGGTCGTGGGCCGCCCGATCCTGTATGGCACGACGCGACAGTTCCTCCTGCACTTCGGGCTGAAGGACCTGGACGAGCTGCCCCAGATCGAGCAGTTCGCGGAGGTGCTGGGCGAGGAAGTGGACGTCGAGGGCCTGAAGCGGGCGATCGACGCTCCCCGACCGGTGGAGGTGCCGCTCACCGAGGAGGTGCCGGCGGGGGAGGAGGAGCTCGCGGCGGGCTCTGCGGAGGAGGAGGACGGCGGCGGCGAGGGAGATAGCGGGCAGGAAGGCGGCGAGCGTTAGGTGGAGGAGCGGCTCCAGAAGATCCTCTCGCGCGCCGGCATCGCCTCGCGACGCGGGGCGGAGAAGGTGATGGCCGAGGGGCGCGTCACCGTGAACGGCGAGACCGTCCGCGAGATGGGCAGCAAAGCCGACCTCGCGCGAGACGACGTGCGGGTGGATGGCGTGCGCGTCCGCGCTCCCGAGCGTCCTGTGTACCTCGTGCTCAACAAGCCCAAGGGCGCCGTCAGCACCCGGCACGACCCGGAGGGCCGGACCACGGTCATGGATCTCGTGCCGCGCGTGGCGGGCCTCTTTCCCGTCGGCCGCCTCGACGTCACCACCGAGGGCCTGCTCCTGCTCACGAACGACGGCGAGTTCGCCGAGCGCGTCTCCCACCCGCGCTACGAGGTGCCCCGCGTCTACCAGGCCAAGGTGCACGGCGTGCCGGACGCGAAGACGCTGGCGCGGCTGCGCGGCGGCGTCGTGGTCGAGGGAGAGCGCATGACCGCGGACCGCGTGCGGCTGCTGGAGGCCGACAACAACGCCTGGCTCGAGCTCACGCTGCACGAGGGACGCAAGCACGAGGTCAAGCGCCTGCTGGAAGCGGTGGGCCATCCCGTCTCGAAGCTGCGCCGCGTGGCCCTGGGCCCCGTGACCACGCGCGGGCTCGAGCCCGGACAGTACCGGCCGCTCTCCCCGGCGGAGATCCAGGGGCTGCTGCGCGGCGCCGGTCCGCGTCCGGGCGCGCGCGTCGCCTCTCCCCATCCGAACCGGCGCGTGCGGTCCGGCCACGGCGGACGGCACTCGCGATCGCGCCCGGCCCGCTCCTCGCGGCCCGGGTCCCGGTCCCGGTGAAGCCTCGCGACCTCGTCGTCGCCCTCGACGGTCCCTCGGGGGCGGGAAAGTCGTCGGCGGGACGCGAGCTCGCCCGCCGTCTGGGCTACGTCTACATCGACACGGGGGCGATGTATCGGGCGCTCGCCTTGAGGGCGCTGCGCGCCGGAGCGCGGCTGGATTCCGAGACCGATCTCGTGCCTCTGGCTCACGGGGTCCGGATCGAGCTGCGCGGCGGGCGCGTGCTCCTCGACGGCGAGGACGTGACGGCGGCCATCCGCTCGCGCGAGGTGAGCGGGGCGGCGTCGCGGGTCTCCGTCCACCCGGGCGTCCGGCGCGAGATGGTGGCGCGGCAGCGCGAGATGGGGAAGGCGGGAGGAGTCGTCCTCGACGGCCGCGACATCGCGACCGCCGTCTTTCCGGACGCGGAGGTCAAGATCTACGTGGACGCCGACCCCTCGGTGCGGGCGCTGCGCCGCCACGCGGAGCTCGAGGCCGCCGGGGAGGAGGCCGACCTCGCGGCCATCGAGCGCGAGGTGCGCGAGCGCGACTGGAACGACTCGCACCGGGCGGACTCGCCGCTCACGCGGGCTCGGGAGGCGGTGCTGATCGACACGACCGGCCTTGGGCTGGACGAGGTCGTGGCCCGGATGGTCGAGGTGGTGGAGCGGGCGAGGGCGGCGCTGCGTTAGGCGGGATTCTTCCGATAGCCGCCGCCTACCTATTCCGGAATCGGTAGAAGTGTAACGAATCGGACTTCTTGCGCCCGGGTTACCACCTCACCGAAGGCAAACGGTTGGGCACACTCCAACCAGACCGCGCGCCGGAGACCTTGGTGAGCTGCCTTCACCGTTCAGCGCATTCTCCCGCGGGGTCGGACGCCGTCGTCGTCGAAAAATAGGAGGGAATTACCCGCGCGCCACCGACCGCGGGCCGAAAAGATCCTTGTCGCACCCGTTAGGCGCGGACCCATTGTGTCCAGCGCCGAGGCTACAGTCATTGCATGTCACTGCAACGGCCGCTCGAATCGCTCTCCGACGACGAGCTTCTCTCCGGGCTCGCGGACGTGTTGCGCCAGTCGCGGCGCGTCGAGTCGTCGCTTATCGCCCAGATCGCC
>JBKPBQ010000312.1:0-6302 GCA_046726955.1 Acidobacteriota bacterium | reverse complement strand
ACACGATCGAGGTCGAGCCGGGGACGTACCGAGAGAGCGTGCTCGTGGACGTCGATCGGATCACGCTGCGGGGGCTCGTGCGCGAAGGGGAGCGCGCCGTCCTCGATGGCGAAGGAGCGCTCACGGACGCCGTCATCGGCTCCGGCCACGGCTTCACGATCGAAGGCTTCGCCCTCCGCGACTACACGAGCAACGGGATCACGGTGCAGGGCGCGACTCGTGTCGTCTTCCGCGATCTCGTCGTCGAGCGCACGGGCCTCTACGGCGTCTATCCCGTGGAGTGCAGGGACGTGCTCGTGGAGAAAGTCGTGGTCACCGGCGCGAAGGACGCCGCGATCTACGTGGGACAGTCGGCGGACATCGTGGTCCGGCAGAGCGAGGTGCACGGCAACGTGACCGGCATCGAGATCGAGAACTCCACCAATGCGCTCGTCGAGGGCAACTACGCCCACGACAACACGGGGGGCATCCTCGTCTTCCTTCTCCCCAACAATCCGTCCAAGGTCGGCCACGACACGCGAGTGGTGGGCAACCGGGTGATCGCCAACAACCACCCGAACTTCGGCGACCCCACGGCGATCGTGAGCAAGGTCCCTTCCGGCGCCGGCATCTTCATCATGGCCGCCGACCGCACGGAGGTGGTGAGCAACGAGATCCGCGGGAACGACTCGTTCGGTGTCGCCGTGGTGAGCCTGGCCGCGGCCTTCCCGCCGGGAGCGACCTTCGACGTCGGCCCCATCCCCGAGGACAACTGGATCCACGACAACGTGCTCGCCGAGAACGGCAAGAACCCGGCGCCTGCGGTCAAGGCGGTGACGGGCCGCGGGGTCGACCTCCTATGGGACGGCAGCGGGTGGACGAACGCCTGGCACCAGCCGGGAGCGAGCCGCTTCCCGCCCGCGCTTCCGGACCGTACCTGGCCCGACCTCGTGCGCAGGGCGTGGTCGCGCGTGGTCGCGGGCTTGTCACGGATGCTGGGTTAGACTTCGCCGGGATCGCGTGCCCGACCATCAGGACCTTCTCGAGCGCATCCGTCTCCGGTTGGACGAGAGCTTCGTCGGTATCGGCGAAGTCGTGGGCGAGTTGCCCGCCGCCGACCTCGCCGAGCTCCTGAACCAGCTCCGTCTGCAGGAAGCGGGATCCGTCCTGAGCATGATCTCGATCTCGCGGGCCGCGGAGGTCCTGGACCAGCCGACGCTCCACCGCCGCAGCGCGATCGTGGAGGAGCTGGAGCCGGGGCGGGCCTCCCAGCTCCTCGAAGCGCTCTCCGCCGACCAGAGGACGGAGATCGTCCGCGGCATGGGCGAGGTCGCGCGCCGCCGCCTCATTCCCAAGCTGTCGGCGGATGTGCGCGCCGAGGTCGAGAGCCTCCTGAAGTACCCGGAACGGACGGCGGGCGGCATCATGACGACGGAGTACGTCCGTCTCGATCCCGCGATGACGGTGGGGGACGCCCTCCGCCACATCCGCTCCGTGGCTCAGGAGAAGGAGTCGATCTACGCCTGCTACGTGATGGACCCCGCGGGGAAGCTGCTGGGATCGGTCTCGCTGCGCGACCTCGTGATGGCGGAGTTCTCGCACCCCGTCGTCTCGGTGATGCGCAAGAAGCCGGTGACGGTCAACGCGCTCGACGACCGGGAGGCGGTGGCGGCCAAGATCGCCAAGTACAACCTGCTCGCCGTCCCGGTGCTCGAGTCGGACGGCCGCGTCGTGGGCTTCGTCACCGTGGACGACGTCATCGACGTGATGATCGAGGAGGGCACGGAGGACGCCCTGAAGATGGGCGCGGTCGAGCCCGGCGCCCTGGACGAGCCCTACGCGACGACTCCGTTCTGGACCCTCATCCGTAAGCGCGCGGGCTGGCTGCTCGTGCTGTTCCTGAGCGAGATGCTCACCGCCACCGCCATGGGACGGTTCGAGGACGAGATCGCCCGGGCGGTCGTGCTCGCCCTCTTCGTCCCGCTCATCATCAGCAGCGGCGGCAACTCCGGCTCGCAGGCCGCCTCGCTCATCATCCGCGCCCTCGCGGTGGGCGAGCTCCGCATCCGCGACTGGTGGCAGGTCATGCGGCGCGAGATCCTGGCCGGCCTCGTGCTCGGGGGCACCCTCGGAGTCGTGGGGTTCCTGCGGATCACGATCTGGTCGCTCATCTCCCCCATGTACGGCCCGCACTGGCTGCTCGTCGCGGTCACGATCTGGGTCTCCCTGATCGGCGTCGTCATGTGGGGGACCCTGACCGGCTCGATGCTTCCCCTGCTCCTGAAGCGCGTGGGAATGGACCCCGCGGTCTCGTCCGCCCCCTTCGTGGCGACACTCGTGGACGTGACCGGCATCTTCATCTATTTCGAAGTTGCGGCGCGGATCCTGCGGGGGACGCTGCTGTAGCGTCTACTTCAGTCCCAGCTCCTTCACCAGCCAGGCCTGCCGGTCTTCTGCCACCTTGGGAATCGCCATCGCGTGGTCGGTGTCGTAGAAGCGGCGCTCCTTGGGATCCGCGGTCGCTCCCATCAGGACGGCCGTGTCGGCGCGGCACACGAAGTCGTCGTGGGTGGCGAACTGGTAGAGAGTCGTCGCGTTCTTGACCTGCCGCAGGAAGTCGGTGATCTCGAGCGGCGCGTTCTGGCGCAGGTACTCGGTCTTCGACTTCGGCTGCCGGGCGAAGAAGGCCCAGTCGTTGAGGCTGGAGGCGACAGCCGCGTAGACGTAGGTCTTGGCGCGCTTGTCGAGCCCCGCCGCGATCATCCCGTACATCCCGCCGTAGTCGTGACCGACGTACCCGAGGCGCGCCTTGTCCACGTCCGGACGCGAGGCGAGCAGGTCCATCGCCCGCCGCAGCGCGATCACCTGACGGATGGAGTTCTGGTAGTCCTCCTCGGGAATGCGCTTGCCGTACCACTCCGGGGCGGACCACATCGCGTCCACGAGGAGCGACACCGTCCCTCGCGGAGCGAGGGCGACGGCCTCGGCGAGGTACTGCGTGCGGTTCGTGGTCGCCGGCTCGCCCAGCCAGTGCACCCAGAGGACGCCCGCGAACGGACCCTTGCCTTCGGGGACGACGAGGTAGGCCTTCTGCGCCGCAGCGGCGCCGGGCTGCGCCGCGAACACGATGTCGTGTACCGTCGCACCCTCGCGCTTCTCGACGCCGACTTCCTTGATGTCGAGGGGGGCGCTCGCGGGGTAGGAGAAGGCTTCATACTCGTCGGCGCGCACAACACCGCCGGTCGGGCCGAGGACGAGAAGAGCGCCGACGAGTGTTGGCCGGAGTCCAAGTCTCATGTTCCTTCCTTGTCGTGAGTGAGCGGAAACGTACTCCGGCCACCGCCGACCGTCAAACGATCCGACGCCCGACTTCAAGTGCTTGAACGCCGAGCTTCGCCTAACGCAGGGACCGGAAGACGCGCTCCTTGAAGCGCGCGACGTCGATCTGCCAGCACACGGTCACGTTCGGCTCGCGGCCCCGCGTCCACTCCCAGCCCGTCGTGCTGTCGAGCCCGCGCTTCACGACGCCGAGCTGGTCGACGACGGTCTGGCCGCGCGTGAGGGTGCCTTCGCACTCCACGTCCACCCAGTGCCGGCTCTTGCGGGTGGCGATGGACGGGTCGAGGGCGACCGCCATCGCCAACGGGTCGGGTAGCGAGATGCCGGGCTCCCCGAGGAGATCGCGGTTGGCGCGGATCGCGGTCTCGTTGCAGTCGATGGCGAAGTGGGCGAGCGGGGTGTCGAGGGACCGGCAGTGGGCGATGTCCTTCTCGTCGAGGTTGGCCGGGCCGCGAGCGAGCTCGTATCCCACCATCTCGATGGGGAGCGCGGAGCGGAACGTGATGCGCGCCGCCTCGGGGTCGCACCAGATGTTGTACTCCGCGGCGGGCGTGACGTTGCCCACGGCGCACGCGTTGCCGCCCATCACCACGCACCGGCCGACCTTCTCCGCGAGGTCGGGGGCCTTCTGCAGCGCGAGGGCGACGTTCGTGAGCGGGCCGAGCGTCACGAGCGTGAGACCGGGGTTTTTCCTCACGGTCTCGACGAGTGTCGTCACGGCGTCGCCGGGAGCGGGTGGGGTCTTCGGCGGCAGGTATCCGCGGTCGCCGAGGCCGTCCTCCCCGTGGAAGAACGTGGCGGGATAGGGCTCCCGGGTGAGGGGCCGGCTCGCGCCCTCGTAGACGGGCGCCGACGCGCCGCAGAGCTCGACCGTGTAGCGGGCGTTGCGGCTGCCCTGTTTCATGGCCACGTTGCCGGCGACGACCGTTATGGCCAGTACCTGCACGTCGGGCGAGCGCAGGGCCATGATGAGGGCCACCGCGTCGTCGGACGCAGTGTCGGTGTCGATCAGCATCTTCTGGGACATGTCGTTTCTCGGCCTCTGGCAGAAGCTACACCAGCCCGTGTCACCTTTCGTGCCTCTCGGACGTGATGGGGGTAGAGGTGGAGGGCGCATGAGCCAGGAAGTAGCGGTGGTGGGCGGGGGGCTCGCGGGATTGGCGTCGGCGACGTACCTGGCCCGGGCAGGGTGGCGGGTCACGGTCTACGAGAAGGCCCGGTCCGTCGGAGGGCGCGCCGTGACCACGGCGTTCGGGGGGTTCCGGTTCAACCTCGGCCCCCACGCCCTGTACGTGGCCGGGCAGGGGCGCGCGGTCTTGAAGGAGCTGGGCGTCACCGTCCGTGGCGGGAGGCCACCGGCTTCCGGGGCCTTCGCGATCCAGCGCGGACAGCTGGACACGCTGCCCGCGGGCCCGATCTCGCTCGTGACCACGGGCCTGCTGTCGCTCGCGGGCAAGATCGAGGTCGCTCGCATCCTCGCCGGTCTCCCGAAGATCGACCCCGCGGACTTCCGTGGCCGCACGGTCGACGAGTGGCTGGCGCGGGTCACGTCGCGCGAGGAGGTCTGGGAGCTCCTGGCCGCGCTCGTGCGCGTCGCCACCTACGCCCACGATCCCGCCCGACAGGGCGCCGAGCCGGCGCTCACCCAGCTGCAGCGGGCCTTCCGCAGCAACGTCCTCTACCTGGACGAGGGATGGCAATCGATCGTGGACGCTCTTCGCTCACGTGCGCAGGCGGCGGGCGTCCGCGTGGAGACGGACGCGCCGGTGCGGCGCGTCGTCTGGGACGGCGGTGGTGTGCGCGCCGTCGTGCTCGCCGACGGCCGCGAGCGGCAAGTCGAGGCCGTCGTGGCCACCGGCAGCCCCGCCCAGGCGTCGGCGCTCGCGCCGGGAGTCGAATCGCTCCGACGCGCGGCGGCACGAGCGATCCCCGTGCGCGCGGCCTGCCTGGACGTAGCGCTCGCCCGCGTGCCGCGTGTCCACGGACGCTTCGCCCTCGGTATCGACACCCCTCTCTACGTCTCGCTCCACTCCGCCGTGGCGAGCCTCGCGCCGGAAGGAGCCGGCGTCGTCCATGCCGCGAAGTACCTGGGGTCCGAGCCGTCCCGCGATCCCCAGTCCGTCGAGCGCGAGCTGGAGCAAGCGCTCGACCTGCTGCAGCCTGGCTGGCGCGAGGTCGTCGTGCACCGGCGGTTCCTGCCCGACATGGTCGTCTCCAACGCGCTCGCGACGCCCGCCGCGCCGTTCGAGCCGGCCGTTGCCGAGGTGCCGGGCCTCTTCGTAGCCGGTGACTGGGTGGGGGACGAGGGCCTGCTCGCCGACGCCAGCCTCGCGAGCGCTCGCGCCGCCGCGCGCGCCCTTCTCGGCGCGGTGCGGCCGCCGCCGGCCCGAGCCGAAGCCGTGGCCATGGCACAGTAGGCGGCGATGGGCGAGCCCCGGACGGACGTCGCGCGCGAGTACGACGCGCACCGGTCTTTCCTCTGGGGGCTCTGCTACCGGCTCACGGGAAGCGCCGCGGACGCGGACGACATCGTGCAGGAGACGTTCGTGAGGGCGCTCGCCCGCCCGCCCGCTCGGCAGGACGCGCCGTGGCGGCCGTGGCTCGTGCGGGTGGCGCTCAACCTGGGTCGCGATCTCCTGCGGCGCCGGCGCCGCCGACGCTACGAAGGACCGTGGCTGCCGTCGCCGATCGAGACCGAGCACGCACCGCCCTCGTTCGAGCCGGCGGCCGAAGGCACACCCGCCTCGCGGTACGACCTCCTGGAGAGCCTCTCCTTCGCCTTCCTGCTCGCGCTCGAGGCGCTCACCCCCGCCCAGCGCGCGGTGCTCCTCCTGCGCGACGTCTTCGACTACTCGGTCCGCGAGACCGCGGCCGCCCTGGGCTTCACGGAGGCGAACGTGAAGACGTTGCACCTCCGCGCTCGCCGCAGCCTTGCGGTCTACGATCGCACGCCTCGAGCGGCTCCGACCGACGCGAGCGCGGCG
>JBKPBQ010000311.1:0-8967 GCA_046726955.1 Acidobacteriota bacterium | reverse complement strand
GCGTGGAGGCGTCGCTCATCGCCCACATCGCCGAGGTGGACGCGCGCCGGCTCTTCGCCCGCTCCGCCTGCCCGTCGATGTTCGTCTATTGTCTGAACGTCCTGCACCTGTCCGAAGGGGAGACCAACCTGCGGATCGCCGTGGCCCGCGCGGTTCGCGAGCATCCAGTTCTTCAGGAGATGCTCGGCGACGGCCGGCTCCATCTGAGCGGAATCGCTCGTCTGGCGCCGGTTCTCACGTCCGAGAATCGGGAGTGCCTACTCCGTCGTGCGATCCACAAGTCCAAGCGAGAAATCGAGGAGATCGTCGCGGAGATCGATCCGCGACCGGATGCTCCTTCGGTCATCCGGAGGCTTCCGCAAAGGCCAACGGCTGCGCCACCTCAGGCCACGGGAACCGTCGAGCTCGCTAAGGACGAGGCTATGCCGGTCGCTTCGGACGAACCCTTGCTACTCGCCCCCGTTGCAGCTTCGCGTCCTTGCGCTGCGCCACCCCCCGTTTTCCAGCCTCTCTCGCCCGGGCGCTTTAAGGTCCAGTTCACCGCTGGGCCTGAGCTTCGCGACGATCTCGAACGCCTCAGGGCGCTCATGCGCTCCGGAGGTTCCGGACAGAGACCTTGCCGTGATCGTCGGGAAGGCGGTCCGGGAGCTGCGCCGGCGGATGGACGCGCGGCGATTCGCCCAGACGAAGTCACCGCGAAAACAGAAGACACGGACGATTCCCTTTTCACGGTACCTCCTGGCCGATGTGCGGCGCCTCGTCTACGAACGCGACGCCAGCCGGTGCCGCTTCACCGACCCGGAGGGACGCAGGTGTCCCGAGCGTCACCGGCTCGAGTACCACCACCGGTATCCGTTCGGGATGGGAGGCGACCACGATCCGAGGAACGTCTGCTTGATGTGTGGGCCACACAACCGGTTGATCGCCGAGCTGGACTACGGAAGGAAGCTGCCGCAGCGGGAGTCGCGAACAGCGGATCACGACCAGAAAGAAGGCGCCGCGCCGGCAGTCCGAACGCCACGACATGACGGGGACGACACTTCAGATTGGATAAAGCTCGGGGAGGAGAATCCGGACGCGAGAGCCGCTTCGACGACTGCGGCAACGGCCGATGCTTACCTCGCCCGGAATGGGTAGAGAGGTAACGCTCGGACGCGTCGATCGTCGATATCCCAGACCGCAGCAACGGAACGCCGGAGACAGGGACCGCTTCTCGACGTCTGGCATGTGGAGTGCGAGATCACGGGCCGGAGTAGCCGCGACGAATAGAACGATTCCGTTCGAGTCGCGCCGAAGGTTTCTTCTCTGGGAGTGGGCCGGGAAATTCCCCGTGGCGTCGCGCACAGCGGGTTCCTCGCGAACCGGACCCCGCGCTACAGCCGCAGGCGCGCGAACTCGTCGAAGGTGGTCGTCCCCTCGCGGACGAGGGCCAGGCAGCGCTCGCGGATGGAGCGCATCCCCGCGCCGCGCGCGATCGTCTCGATCTCCTGGGCGGACTGGCCGTTCTGCACCGCCGCGCGCACCTCGGCGATCCCCGGCAGCACCTCGAACACGGCGCGCCGGCCGCGGTAGCCCACCGTGTTGCACGTGGGGCAGCCCTTGCCCTTGAAGAACTGCATCGAGCGCGCCTCCTCGGCGCTGATGCCGTGGTTGGCGAGGGTCTGCGGAGCCGGAGCCTCCGCGGGGACGCGGCAGATGCGGCAGATGGTCCGGACGAGGCGCTGGCAGGTGACGACGGCGAGCGACCCTGCGAGGAGCTGCGGCGGCACCGCGAGCTCGTAGAGCCCCGTGAGGCCCTGGGCCGCGGACTGCGCGGTCTGCGTCGCCACTACGAGGAGACTCGAGGCGAGCTGCGTGGCGAGCTGCGCCGTGCCGCGGTCGGGAAGTGCCGAAAGCATGAGCACGTCCGGCCGGACCGCCATCACCGAGCGGAGCGTCTCCTCCATCTTCGAGCCCGAAGGCCCGGTCTCCACCTCCACCTGCCGTGCGCCGTCCATGCGCCACTGGATCGGCGCCTCCAGCGACAGCACGTCGCGCTGCCCCTGGAGCAGGAAGCTCATGACGGAGTACGCGGTGGTGTTGGCGCCGCTGAAGGCGGGCGACGTCACGAGGATGAGCCCGAACGTCCCGCGCAGCTCCTCGACGAAGCGGACGCGGTCCTCGAGCTCCATTCCGAGAGTCGTGAAGTCCTTGATGAACGACGCGCGGTTGACGAGCTTGATCGTGGCGCTCACGCCGTAGGGGCTGGGCAGGGTCTGCACGACGAGGTCGTAGTCCACGTCCCCCATTCGGGCTTGGCTTCGGCTCGTCTGGAGCTTGTCGCGCCGCTCGGGGTCGAGCCCGAACTTCTCGAAGAGCTTCTGCGTGAGACCGGCCTCGAACTTCTTGGGGATCGGGTCGACCCGGAAGTACGAGCCGTCGATGCGGAACCGCACCGCGATCTCCTCGTCCTTGGGCTCGAGGTTGACGTCGGAGGCGCCCTTGCGCGCCCCCAGCGCCAGCACGTAGTCGATGATGGCCTCGGGCGTGCTCTGCTCCCAGAACGGGCTCGAGGAGTAGGCGGCACCCTGCGTGTCCACGAGGGCGCTCACCCCCTGCGTGCTCAGGGCGGAGACGATGTCCTCCGATTTCACGAGCCCCTTCTCGATCAGGATTTCCCCGAGCTTGCGGCCGGACTTCTTCTGCTCGACCAGCACCTCGAGGAGCTGGGGGGTCGTCATCTTCTTCATTCGAATGAGGATGTCGCCGAGGCGGTCCTTGCTGCGGGCGAGCATCTGCAGCTCGTCCACGAGCCGCGGGGGAGCGTGGTTCCAGAACTCCTGCTTGTAGACGGGGCTGGCGTCGCAGAAGCAGCGGAAGCAGAACGGGCAGAGCTTGGTGGGGTTCTTCGGATCGTCCGAGCACCACACGGCGGTCATGGCGTCGAACTCGCCCAAGCAGTTCCAGCAGCTGACGAGATACGACTCCATGACGACCATGAAGCCCTTGCCTGTCCCCCTTGCCCGCTAAGTGTATCGCAATAACTCCTTTCGTCCGAAGCGGCTGCGACCTCCGGCGCGCGCCCGTGCCGGCAGGGCGTTTCGTTGACCCCCCGGGGCGGGGCGTGGTAGCGTCGCCGACCGCGATGAGCCAGCTTCGCAAGACACCCTTGAACGCCGTGCACCGGGCGAGCGGAGCGAAGATGGTCGCCTTCGGCGGCTGGGAGATGCCAGTCGAGTACTCCGGGCTCATCGGCGAGCACCTCGCAGTGCGCAAGGCCGCCGGCCTCTTCGACGTGTCCCACATGGGCGAGTTCGAGGTCGGGGGCCCGGGGGCTGTCGCCTTCCTCCAGCGCGTCACCGCGAACGACGTCGGAAAGCTGAAGGACGGGCAGGCGCAGTATTCGGCGCTTCCCCTCGGCAACGGCGCGCCCGTGGACGACGTGATCGTGTACCGGCGCGGCGCCGATCGCTTCCTGATCGTCGTGAACGCCGGTAACCAGCAGAAGGACTGGGAATGGCTGCAGTCGCAGTCGCCCACGGACTGCACGCTGCAGGACAAGAGCGACGACTACGCGCTCCTCGCCCTGCAAGGCCCGAAAGCGCAGGCGATCCTGCAGCCGCTCACGGGGATCGACCTCGCGACCGTCGCCTTCTACCACTTCGCGGAAGGCGACGTGGAGGGGATGCCCGTGCTCGTCGCCCGCACGGGCTACACCGGCGAGGACGGCTTCGAGCTCTTCGTGCCTCCCGACCGCGCCGAGGCTCTCTGGCGGCGGCTCGTGGAGGTGGGCCGGGACGCGGGGCTCGTCCCAGCGGGTCTCGGGGCCCGCGACACCCTGCGCCTCGAGGCGAAGATGTGCCTGTACGGAAACGACCTCGACGAGACGACGACGCTCGTGGAGGCGGGGCTCGGCTGGATCGTGGCCCTCGAGAAGGGCAACTTCAACGGCCGCGGCGTGCTCGAGCAGCAGAAGAAGAACGGGCCCCCCCGGAAGCTGGTGGGGTTCGAGGTGGTGGGCCGCGGGATCGCCCGCCACGGATATCCGGTCTTCATTGGACCCGAGGAGGTCGGGCCCGTGACCTCCGGGAGCTACGCGCCGTTCCTCCAGAAGAACATCGGGCTCGTCTATCTTCCGGCGGCGCGCAGCGCGCCGGGGACGGAGTTCGACGTGGACATCCGGGGCAAGCGCGTGCCGGCTCGCGTCGTCCCCACGCCCTTCTACAAGCGTCAGAAGTAGTCGGAGGACTCATGTATCCCGAAGACCTTCGTTACAGCAAGGATCACGAGTGGATTCGCGTCGAGGGCGACCGCGGGCGCGTGGGCATCACGCACTACGCGCAGGAGCAGCTCGGCGACGTGGTGTTCCTCGAGCTGCCCGAGGTGGGCCGGAAGCTGAAGGAGCACGAGGTCTTCGGCAGCGTCGAGTCCGTGAAGGCCGTCTCCGAGCTCTTCTCGCCGGTGGCGGGCGAGGTGGTGGAGGTGAACGCCGAGCTCGTCAAGAAGCCGGAGCTCGTGAACTCCGATCCGCACGGGGCGGCCTGGATGATCGTGGTGAAGCTCGCGGACCCCGCCGCGGCGGGCGCGCTCATGGACGCCAAGGCGTACGCGGCCTTAGTGGAGAGCGAATCGAAGTAGAATCGAATTCCAGGTTCGATTTGCCCGAAGACACGACAACAACCTCCGCACCGTCCGTCGCGGGCGGAGCAGCCGCCCTCCTCGCGCCCACCGACCACTTCCCGCCGCGGCACATCGGCCCGAGCGACGCCGAGATCCGGGAGATGCTCGCGACACTCGGCCTCGACTCGCTCGACGCGCTCGTCGCCCAGACGCTGCCCGACGCCATACGCCTCGAGGCGCCGCTGGCGCTGCCCGCGGCCCGCGGCGAGCACGAGGTCCTGGAGGCGCTGCGCGCGCGGGCCTCGCGCAACCAGGTCTTCCGCTCGTTCATCGGGATGGGCTACCACGGCTGTCTCGTGCCGGGAGTGATCCAGAGGAACGTGCTCGAGAACCCGGGGTGGTACACGCAATACACGCCCTACCAGGCGGAGATCGCGCAGGGCCGGCTGGAGGCGCTCCTGAACTTCCAGACGATGGTCTCGGACCTCACCGCGCTGCCCCTCGCCAACGCCTCGCTCCTCGACGAGGCGACGGCGGCCGCGGAGGCCATGCACATGTGCCACGCCCTCGCTCGGGGCGACCGCCGCCGCTTCTTCGTGGCCGAGGACTGCCATCCCCAGACGATCGCGGTCGTGAAGACGCGGGCGATCCCGCTCGGCATCGAGGTGCAGGTCGGGCCCGCCTCGTCCGCGGACTTCGCGGGAGGCGACGTCTTCGGGATCCTGCTGCAGTATCCCGCCACCGACGGGCGGATCGCCGACTACGCGCCGCTCGTGGAGCGCGCGCACGCCGCGGGGGCGATGGCGGCCGTGGCCACCGACCTCCTCGCGCTCACGCTGCTGCGCGCCCCCGGCGAGTTCGGTGTCGACATCGCGGTCGGCTCGAGCCAGCGGTTCGGCGTCCCGATGGGGTACGGCGGCCCCCATGCGGCGTTCCTGGCCACGCGCGAGGAGCACAAGCGCCAGCTCCCGGGCCGCATCGTCGGCGTCTCGAAGGACGCGGAAGGCCGCCCCGCCTACCGGCTCTCGCTCCAGACCCGCGAGCAGCACATCCGGCGCGACAAGGCCACGAGCAACATCTGCACCGCCCAGGTCCTCCTCGCGGTGATGGCGGGGATGTACGCGGTCTACCACGGACCGGAGGGGCTCCGCCGGATCGCCCGCCGCGTCCGCGGCCTCACCGTGCTCCTCGCCCGCGGCCTGCGGCGCCTGGGCCTCGACGTCGGCGACGACCCCTTCTTCGACACGCTGCGCGTCCGCCTCGACCGCGCGGCCGCGCAGTCGCACGTGCTGCAGCGCGCGCGCGACCGCCGGACGAACCTTCGCCCCTATCCGGACGGCTCGGTGGGCGTGTCGCTCGACGAGACCGTCACCGCCGCCGACCTGGAGGCGATCCTCGAGTCCTTCTCGGAGCACCCGCTGGAGTTCCGGGCGGAGGACCTCGCCGCGGAGGCTCCCGAGGAGCTCGCGCCACCGTACGCGCGCACGAGCGCCTTCCTCACTCACGCCGTCTTCAACACGCACCACTCGGAGCACGAGATGCTCCGCTACCTGCACCGGCTGCAGGGGCGCGACCTGTCGCTCGCGCACTCCATGATCCCGCTCGGCTCGTGCACCATGAAGCTGAACGCGACCACGGAGATGGTGCCCGTCACGTGGCCGGAGTTCGCCCAGCTCCACCCCTTCGCCCCTGCGGAGCAGGCCGCCGGCTACCGCCAGCTCTTCACCGAGCTCGAGCGCTGGCTCGCGGAGATCACGGGCTTCGCCGCGGTCTCGCTCCAGCCGAACTCGGGAGCGCAGGGCGAGTACGCGGGGCTCCTCGCCATCCGGGGCTGGCACGAGAGCCGCGGGCAAGCCCATCGCAACGTCTGCCTCATTCCCGTCTCCGCCCACGGCACGAACCCCGCGAGCGCGGTGACGGCCGGCTACAGGGTCGTGCCCGTGCTCTGCGACGAGCGGGGCAACGTGGATCTCGCCGACCTCGTGAGGCGCGCCGACGAGCAGAAGGACGTCCTGGGCGCTCTCATGATCACGTACCCCTCGACGCACGGCGTCTTCGAGGAGGCGGTGCCGCAGATCTGCGCGATCGTGCACGAGCGGGGCGGCCAGGTGTACATGGACGGGGCGAACCTCAACGCGCAGGTGGGCCTCACGAGGCCGGCGCGCATCGGGGCGGACGTCTGCCACCTGAACCTGCACAAGACCTTCTGCATCCCCCACGGCGGCGGGGGCCCGGGCATGGGGCCGATCGCGGTGGCGGCGCACCTCAAGCCCTTTCTCCCCGGTCACCCGGTGGTGGACCTTCCGGGCGGCGGCCCCGTCTCCGCGGCTCCCTGGGGCAGCGCGAGCATCCTTCCGATCTCGTGGGCCTACATCGCGCTCATGGGCCCGGACGGCCTCAAGAAGGCGACGCAGGTCGCGATCCTCAGCGCGAACTACATGCTGAAGCGCCTCTCGACCGACTACGAGGTGCTCTACTCGGGCCGGCAGGGACGAGCGGCCCACGAGTTCATCCTCGACGTGCGGCCGCTCAAGAGATCGGCGGGGGTCGAGGTGGACGACATCGCGAAGCGGCTCATGGACTACGGCTTCCATGCCCCCACGATGTCGTTCCCGGTCGCGGGCACGCTGATGATCGAGCCCACCGAGAGCGAGTCGAGAGCCGAGCTCGACCGCTTCTGCGACGCGCTCCTCTCGATCCGCGCGGAGATTCGCGCGATCGAGGAAGGCCGGATCCCCCTCGAGAAGAGCGCGCTCCGAAACGCGCCGCACACGGTCGCCGCCGTCACCGCCAAGGAGTGGGACCGTCCGTACAGCCGCGAGGAAGGGGCGTTCCCGGCCGCGTGGGTCCGGGAAGGCAAGTTCTGGCCGTTCGTGGCCCGGATCGACAACACGTACGGCGACCGCAACCTCGTCTGCACCTGTCCGCCCGTGGAGGCGTTCGCCCGCTGACCGGGCCGGCTCGCGACCCGCGTCCCTACTTCGAGGGCGGCGTGTACTGGATGATCCAGCGCTTCAGGGTCTCGTTGTAGACGTACTCGAAGCGCTTCTCGAACTGCTGGGTCATGTCGCTGCCGTCCACGTCGCGGATCCGGCTCTCGATCTTGAACTTGATCGTCCCCGCCCAGGGCTGGTCGGGATTGTTGGGCTGCTCGCGGACCTCGACGGACTGGATCGTCCAGATCGACTTGACCCCGAGCTCGGGGTTTATCTTCTCGCCGTCCGACTTCAGGGACTGGGCCTCCTGCTGCAGGAGGGCCTGCAGGGCCTCCTTGGAGGGCCCCATCAGCTTGGTCTTGCATCCACCTAAGATCAATACGATCAGCGATATATAGACGAGGGAGCGCCGGGGTGTGGTTGTCATTGCAAGCCGATGCTAGCAGCGCCGCGGGGGCTCTTCAAACGGTATAATGGTATGGAGATAGAGCCCGATGGCCTTCGCCAGTGGCGTCCCGTCGCCGGCCGGCTTCGAGGCCAACCGTTCACCCTTCGGCCCCTCTTTGAACGAAGTCCCTCCCTCCGAGAGCGCCTGAGGCGGCCCGGGATGTACGCCCAGACCCCGCCCTACCGCGAAAAGCTCGAAGAGCTGACCGAAGTCCTCCGCAGCCAGGGGAGCCTGGGGCTGCTGCTCATCGACGCCACCGACCTCGCCCACGTCGAGCGCCACTACGGCTCGAAGGCGTTCGACAACGTCCTGTCGATGACCACCGAGCTCGTGCAGGAGCTGCGCGGAGAGGAGGTCAGGAACACGGACCTCCTCGCCCTCAACGAGCGAGGGGGCAACGCCTTCCTCGTCTTCCTCGCCCCCAAGCGCGCCGATCGCGAAGGAAACACGCGGGTGTCGGACCTGCGGGCGGCCGCCACGCGGGTCGAGGAGCACCTGAACCGCAAGCTCGCCCAGCTGCCCTCGCCGTACCTGCAGGTGCGGCGCGAGGTGAGCGTCGGCTTCTCGCTCGTCTTCTTCAACCCGCTCATCATGCCGGAGAGGCTGATCGCCCGGCTCGTGGAAGAAGCCTGGGAGTGCACGCGCATCCACAAGGCGCAAATGGCGTTCAACAACCGGTGCAAGCTCCAGGAGATCCTCCTCGCGGACCAGATCAACACGGTCTTCCAGCCCCTGGTCAACCTGCAGCAGCCGGGGGTCCTGGGCTTCGAGGCCCTCGCTCGGGGGCCGGCGGGCACGTCGCTGCACGCCCCCTATCATCTCTTCAAGGCCGCGACCGAGTCGGACCTGGTGTTCGAGCTCGACCGCCACTGCCGGCGCAAGGCGTTCCAGACGGCCAAGGAGCTGCCGGCGACGGCCAAGCTCTTCGTGAACGTCTTCCCGCCGTCGATGTACGACCCGGACTTCAAGGGCAACGCCCTCATC
>JBKPBQ010000310.1:0-11574 GCA_046726955.1 Acidobacteriota bacterium | reverse complement strand
GCGTGGGACACCGAAGGCTCGGCCCACATACGGCCGGCCTCGTAGGGGCCGACATCCCCCGCGAGCGGTGCGAGCTCGTAGCGGACGGGGAAGCTGTTGGCGACGGTCATGAAGTCGGCGTTTCCCGACCAGGCGGTGGCCACGACCGGCTTTCCGAGCGACATCGCGTTGGCGAGCGGGATGCCGAGGCCCTCGGATCGGTGCAGCGACGCGTAGCCGTCGCAGGCGGCCAGGAGGTCGCGCATCTCGGCGAGCGACCAGTAGCCTTCGTAGATGGACACGCGGTGCCCGTCGGCGGCCGCCTGCAACGACGCGAAGGCGTCGGGATCGAAGCTCGAGTTAACGCACTTGACCACCAGCCGGGCGGGATCCGACGGGCGGAACGCCTGCTTGAAGGCCTCGACCAGGGCGATCGGGTTCTTGCGCGCGAAGTAGCTGTGGAAGTCGAAGACGAGGAGCCAGACGAACTCGTCCGGCGCGGCTTGCAGCCGCGCCCGCCCCCGCCCGCGGTCGCCCGGCGCCTCGACCGTGAGCACCGCTGGCACGCGGACGATCGGGATCGGCGATACCGCGGCCAGCGTGTTCGCGATGAACGAGGTGGGCGCCCAGATCTCGTCGTAATAGGGGAACCGGTCATGCCACTCGGCCGGGAACTCCGGCAGCTCCCAGAACCACACGCCGATGTTCCGCCGGTTCCGCAGGAAGGCCTCGCCGAGGTGCGACGCGACCACGAAGTACTGGTCGGCGTTAGCGCAGAGCAGGTTCACGGGGTAGGGATGCACATCGTCGAACATCTCGAGCGAGGGGTCCTCGGACCGGTTCGGTGAGAGCTCGGAGAAGTCCTTCAGCGCGACGGGCACTTCGGCCGACCGCATTGCGGCGACGTAGCCGCGGGCCACGGCGCCGATGCCGGTCTCGTTTCGCAGGTACCCGGCGACGTTGACGCCCACACCGTCTGCCGGCACCGCGGGCGTGGAGACGCCCCCAGGTCCGGCGCCGGTCAAAGCCGCCGGCGCCACGATCTCCGGAGGAAACCCCATCTCGTGCGCGCCCGGGCCGCGGGCCCATTCGAGGAATGCCGCGCGGCTCGCCCCGCGCGGGTCGGGAAAGGCCGACGGCAGGTCGCCGCGGATGTTGTAGAGCGCGTCCAGGAAAGGGTTGAGGCCGCCGAGCTCCGGGCGCGCGCGCACCGCCCACTGGTAGAACGACGTTTCGGCCGCGGTGCCGAACGGGTTGCCGAAGCGAGTCCGCGTGCCCCCGTCCAGACCCAGGAACAACCGGCGGAAGACGATGCTGACGGGGACGCCGTTGCTGAACCGCGAGAAGCCGTAGGGCCACCGCGAGCACACGTCATGGCCGTGCCGCTCGTGCAGGCCGGCGTACACCTCGAGCAGCTCCGCGAGCGCCGACCCGCGCGCGACCTCGATCCGCGTCTGGTGCTTCGACAACTTCATGGGCTGCCGGGGGTCGAAGCCGCTGAAGTGGAAGAACGCGAGCGGCCGTCCCGCCACCTCGAACCCCTCACTTCCGCGTTCCACCGGGCGCGAGAGCAGGTTCCAGTACGCGACGTCGTAGGTCGCGTCGCGCAGCACGGCCGTCGAGGGGAACAGGCTCGGCGCCAGGTCCATCCACCGCTGGTCCACGAAGAGCCCGTGCGCGGGATCGACGCGGCACCCGTCCTCGAGGCGAGCCCCCCACCAGGCCAGCAGGCGCGCAGCCTCGGCTCCCGCCTTCAGCGCGAGGAACCCGAGGTTGTAGGCGCCGGCGATTAGGATGTCCTGCTCGCTCGGCTTGTGCCCGTCACGTGGTATCGGATCGAGGAGGTGCGGGATCAGGACGATGTCCGATTGCCGGAGCTCGTCCTTCAGCTCGGCGAGCGGCCGCAGGACCAGGATGTCGGGGTCCAAGTAGGCGACCGCGCGCTCCCCGCGCTCGTTCAGGAGCATCGAGAGGAAGGCCGGCTTGACGGCGGTGCACAGCTCCGTCACGTCGTACTTGAACGCCATCTCGTAGAACGACGGCAACCCCAGCTCCTCGCCGGTGACCACGTGGATCCCCTCCGGCACTGCTGACTCCGCCGGCAGCCCGTCCACGACCAGCAGGTAGAAACGCGCCCCGGGCTCGTGACGCAGGTACGACTCGGCGAGGACCGTCGCGTAGGACAGGTAGTTCCGAGCGATGATCGTGCAGGCCGCCGGCACGGCGGGGACCGAGGGAGACGGCTGGAGCGTGGATCCGTTCACGACTGATCGTTCGGGCTATGCGGCGACAAAGATCATATCTGCGCTAGTCGATGCGCGTCCAGCCGGGCCGATCCAGGCACCCCATGCGGTCCCATACCGAGGGAAGCTGCTACGTGGTGAAACGTTTCATCCACTGCTCCTGGCATCACCAAGGCGTCGCTCTCCAGGGGTGCGTTCATCTCGGCGGCGAGTCTCCAGGGGACGGCGCGCGTCGTGACCGGTGCCGGGTTGACGCATGCGCGAGCGCGACGTAGAAACCCGCATGCTACTTCCTCGCGTGATCGCTTTCGGCTTCTTCGTCGCCGTGGGCCTGTCGCTACTCGGGCTCGAACCGCTGAGCGCCGCGGAACCGTCGCCGGACATCGAGATGCTCTGGGCGGTCAAGATCCCGCTGCGGGACGGCGTCCGCCTGAATGCGACCGTCTTCAAGCCCCGCCCGCAGCCCGAGCCGCTGCCCGTCGTGTTCACGCTCACGCCCTACGTCGGGGACACCTACCATGCGCGGGCTCAGTACTTCGCCCGGCGCGGCTACGTCTTCGCGCTCGTGGACGTGCGCGGCCGCGGCAACTCGGAAGGGACCTTCATGCCTTTCGAGAACGAGGCGAGGGACGGCCGCGACGTGGTGGAGTGGCTGGCAAGCCAGCCGTGGTCGAACGGGAAGGTCGCGATGTGGGGCGGCTCGTACGCCGGCTTCGACCAGTGGGCCACGGCCAAGGAGCGACCGCCGCACCTCGCCACGATCGTGCCCGCGGCCGCGGCCGCGGCGGCCGTGGACTTCCCGTTCCTCAACAACATCTCGGTCCCCTACCTCGTGCAGTGGCGCACGTACACGAGCGGCCTCACGCCGAACCTGAACCTCTTCCTCGACCAGGCCTTCTGGATCGCGAAGTTCCAGGAGCTCTACCGGTCCCACCGGCCCTTCAAGGAGTTCGACACTCTCGCCGGGAACCCCTCGGACTGGTTCCAGAAGACGCTGGCGCACCCGCGCCCCGACGATTACTGGAAGGCGATGCGTCCGAGCGCCGAGGACTACGCGGCGCTGTCGATCCCGATCCTCACGATCACGGGCCACTACGACGACGACCAGCCCGGAGCGCTCCACTACTACCGGATGCACATGAAGCTGGGCGCGGCGGACGCGCGCAGTCGGCATTACTTGCTGATCGGGCCCTGGGACCACGCCGGCACGCGCACCCCCAACCGCGACGTGGGCGGGCTGCGCTTCGGCGAAGGGAGCATGCTGGACCTGAACGCGCTGCACAAGGAGTGGTACGACTGGACGATGAAGGGCGGACCGGCTCCATCCTTATTGAAGAAGCGGGTCGCCTACTACGTGGTCGGCGGCGAGGAGGACTGGAAGTACGCGGACACGCTCGAGGCCGTGGAGAGCGAGCGCCGCACGCTCTTCCTTCGCTCGGACGGCCACGCGGACGACGCCTTCCGCTCCGGCGGTCTGCGCGGCCAGAAGCCGGCGGCCGCGGAGCCGCCCGACGCGTACGTCTACGACCCGCTCGACGTGCGGCCCGCGGACCTCGAGAAGGAGGAGATCCGCGACTACCTGACCGACCAGCGCTACGTGCTCAACACGTTCGGCAACGGCGTCCTCTACGTGACGGAGCCGTTCGCCGAGGACACCGAGGTCACGGGCTCGGTCCGCCTGACTGCTTACCTATCGATGGACGTCTCCGACACGGACCTGAAGGCGTCGCTCTACGAGGTCACGCCCGACGGCAAGAGCATCCTCCTGACCGAAGACCAGCTTCGGGCCCGCTATCGCGAGTCGCTGGAGAAGGAGACGCTCGTCAAGACCGGCGAGGTCCTGCGCTACGACTTCACGCGCTTCCCGTTCTTCTCGCGCCGGGTCGCCAAGGGCAGCCGCCTCCGCCTCTTCCTCCGGTGCCCGAACTCGATCTTCCTGCAGAAGAACTACAACGGAGGCGGGGTCGTGGCCGAGGAAGGCGCCACGGACGCGCGTACCGCCCACGTCAAGGTCTACCACGATGCCGCCCACCCGAGCGCGCTCGAGGTTCCAATCGCGCGCTAGTCGCGAGCGCGTAGGGAGGCGATACAATCCAGCGCACGCTGCCTCGCAGAGTGATCGTCACCACCGCCGGACGCGCAGGAGCCCGACCCTGATCGGCCGCATCCTCGCGCACTACCGCATCACCGCCGAGCTCGGCTCGGGTGGAAGGGGCGAGGTGTATCGCGCCACCGACTTGAAGCTCGGTCGCGAGGTGGCCCTCAAGGTGCTGCCGGCCGAGATGGCGAGTAGCCCGGAGCGGCTGGAGCGGTTCCGGCGCGAGGGGCTCGACTGAGGACGACTGAGAGGAGGACTCCCATGACCAGGCGCGGGTACTCGAGACGGGTCTTCATCGCGAAGGGCGCCGGGGCCGCCGGCGCGATCGTGGCCGCGAAAACGGTGCTGCTCCACGACGAGCGGCTGGAAGCGGCTGAGCTCGCGACCCCGGCCTCCGGCGGCGATCGCGTGCGCTTCGGCATCATCGGCGTGGGGATGCAGGGCTCGGGGCTGTTGGAGAACGCGATCGAGCTGCCGGGCGTCGAGTGCGTCGCCGCGTGCGACCTCTACGATGGCCGGCACACCCTCGCCCGCGAGATCGCGGGGTCGAGCTTGCGCACCACGCGCCGCTACCAGGAGCTGCTCGACGACAAGGCGATCGACTGCGTGATCGCGGCGGTCCCCGACCACTGGCACAAGCGGCTCGTCGTCGAGGCGGTCCGAGCTGGAAAGGACGTGTACTGCGAGAAGCCGATGTCGCACTCGGCGGCGGACGGCGTCGCGATGGTGGCCGCGGCGAAGGAGACTGGGCGCATCGTGCAGGTCGGCTCGCAGCGCGTCAGCTCCGTGATCTGCACGAAGGCGAAGGAGCTGCTCGCGAAGGGCATCGTCGGCGAGCTGACCCTCGTCGAAGGCTCGCTGGGCCGGAACGACCCCACCGGCGCCTGGCAGTACCCTCCTCCGCCGGATCTCTCTCCCGAGACGCTCGATTGGGACACCTGGCAGAACGACGTCCCGAAGCGCCCGTTCGACCCGAAGATCTTCGCGCGCTGGCGCTGCTGGAAGGAATACGGAACGGGCGTCGCCGGCGACCTCCTCGTCCACCTCGTGAGCGGCATGATGTACATGCTCGGCTGGAGCGAGCCCCCGCGGCGGGCCATGGCCCTCGGCGGCATTTTGCGCTTCCCCGACGGGCGCAACATGCCGGACGTGCACTCGACGCTCTTCGACTACGGCAAGGCCCCGGTGTACCTGCGTCTGAACCTCGGCTGCGAGACGCCGGAGATGTACCGGTTCCAGGGCTCCAAGGGGATCCTCGAGGTCACCGAGAGGGAAATCACGTACTCACCGCAGACCGGCGAAGACACGGAGCCGAGCTACTACACCCACGGGTTCCCGAAGGAGATGCGCGAGGCCTACTCGAAGAAGTGGCACGCGGAGCACGACGCGGCGCCCGGGAAGGAGCCGGCGATCGAAGGTCTCACGTGGCGCGGCGTCTCGTGGGACGAGGTGAAGCCCCACCTCTTCACGTTCTTCGAGGCGGTGAGGACGCGCAAGCCGGTGACGGAGGACGCCGTGTTCGGCCACCACGCGGCCCTCGCCTGCCACATGGCGAACGAGTCCTACTTCCGGAAGGCCGCCGTGAGCTGGGACGCGGCCTCGGGGAGGATCACGAGCTAGGTCACCGAAACGGGGGGCCGAGATCCGGCCCCCCGCTCGAGCTCAGCCGCCACCGACGACGACGTTGCGGATGACGTCAGGCGTGAGGCGCGATCGTGATCTTGCTCACGCGGTCGTCGCGATTGTCCACTACGACCTGGCCTCAGGTCCAACCTCACAATGAAGCCGAGTCCGTAGGCGGCGTTCCGTTTTTTAGCATCTGCATCCCGGGTTCTGCGGACACGGATGTATGTTCTCCAACCTGGAATTTTGCTCGGCTTGCCAGCCCTGATGATCGCCTGATGGAGTTGGGACGTGCGGGGGTGACTTGCAACTCCTCGACTTCGTCTCAGCTCACGGCGGGGGCGGAGACGGCTCGGGAGTCTTCGTCGCGACCTGGCAATGACCCGTGTTCCGGTACACGTAGATGTGACCATTCGCCCGCCTGTACTCCTTGCTGGTGCCGGAGCCCCGGTACGCGCTGACCTCGACTTGAACCGTGAGGTAGTCGGCGCTGGCCGCGCTGAACGAGAGTCCCAGGTAGCAGGACTTGCTCGTCGCGTTCCAGTATCCCGAGCGGGTCTTCCAGGAATCGATGCGCTCCCACGCCCCCTGCGTGCAGTCGCGGTTGTCGCATCGGTAGCCCCAGGCCTGGCCGGACGTGTGCGACACCGTCCAGTCGGCCGGGGTGGTCACCGGCTCCGGCCAGTCCGCCTGGAGCAGATAGCCGTGCGCCGGGTGCTTCAGATCCCCTTTCGGCCCGAACGCGACCGTGAACCCGCAACTCGGATAGCTCGCCGTGAGGGAGACGGCCTCGTACACCTGGGAGTAGAAGCACTGGGTCTCCTCGACCGGCACCGGCGAGGACGGGAACGCCTCCGCGTTGGCCGGACCCGTGCATTCCGTGCACCGCACGCACGACAGGCCGAGCCCGACAGCGATCAGGCTCTTCGGCAGTCCGAGCGCCCGTCTTACCACGACATCTGTCGGTAGCCTCATTTCTCGTCGCATCTCGGCCCCCTTGGGAGGCACCCCTCGTGTCGTCACCTCCCTCGTGTTACGCCGCGGTCTCTCACGAAAGCACGACGGTCGGCGGGCGGGGAGGCGGCTAGGGGAAGTGCAGCCCGTGCTGCAGTCGCGTGGGCTTCCGATCCGGCCTCGACCGCAGCATCGGAGCTCCAGCACGAACCCGCACATGTCACTCACATTGCATGAAGGATGCTATCCCTCTTGAGGCCTGACCACCATCGCCCGCCATCGAAACACTAGTCGGTTATCGATAAGCGTCTATTCATTAGGCGATTGCCTCTGCCCTAACTCGTGGCCGGCTTGAGTTCCGCCGAACCGATCGGCGGAGTCGATCAAAGGACGTCGGCATCAGTGTGTCAAGAAGACACATTGCGGATTCTGGCCGGCGACGTATACTGATCATGTCACACCGTAAAAAGAAAATTCGGGCCCGGCTGCACTGACGTCGACCTCGTCGAAGCGCCCGATTAGCGCACTCCCTCCAAAAAATGAGCGCGGTCAACTGCGCTCTTGCGGATCAGGGGGTGTGTGCCATGCGTTTCCGGGCCCTTGCTTTTTCCACACTCGGGCTCCTCCTCGTCCTGACCCCGCCGGCTCGTGCGGGTGTCCATGGAGACGGCCGGATCGACGCCGACGAGCAATGTGACGACGGCAACCTCGTCGACGGCGACGGCTGCTCCAGCACGGGCATGGTCGAGCAGCAGTGCTACGACATCGGAAACACGTTCTCCTTCTTCTCGTGGTCCGACAGCTATACGTCCGCGGGGGAGAGCGGCGTCCTCCGGGTGTTCAAGGACACGGTCAACCGCACTCGCTATCCGAACCGGGTGATCCCGCGCTTCTGGATCGGCCTCGGGGACATCCCGTTCGTGAGCACGTCCCAGACCAAGCTCGACCAGCTCAACAACGCGATCAGCAACACGGCGTACCCCTTCACGTGCTCGGCCAGCAGCAAGACGTTCCCGTACTTCAACGCGCTCGGCAACCACGACGTCGACGGGTACGAGCTCTTGACGCCCGAACAGCAGCTGGATTACTGGAGCAATTACATCGGCCCGCGCCTCCCCACGGCTTTGCTGGGAGTACAGAACTTCACGTGGGGGCCGGACAACGGGTACGACGCGAGGACGATCTACTCCTTCGACTACAAGAACGTCCACTTCGTCGTCCTCAACGAATACTACGGCGACACCACGTACCCGACCGCCGACCCGCTGGGCTGCATTCGGCCCGACCTGCTGGCGTGGCTGCAGTCGGATCTGCAGGCGACGACGCGGCCGATCAAGTTCGTGTTCGGACACGAGCCCGCCTGGTCCTACTGCAGCAACGTGGCGGGCTTCGGTGGCCTCAACTGCCCTCTGACGAACATCGACAACCAGAACCCGGCGAAACGCCCGCGTCCGTATTCGACGACGGGTTCCTGGCAGGTGACCTTCGGGCAGCACTGGGGCGATTCCCTCGAAGACTCGAGATGCCCTGCCGGCAGTCGCAAGGCCTTCTGGGGAGCCCTCGCGGCCAATGGCGTGACTGCCTTCTTCAGCGGCCACGCCCACACGTACTCCGGCCGGCTGGTGAAGGGCGACGGCACCCGCCGCAACGACGTGCCTGCGTACAGCAAGACCGGCCAGGTGTACGACCTCAGCGAAGGGGTATGGGAAGTCAGCACCGGACAGGTCCACACGTCGGCCGGCTCCCTCTACGTGCTGACGACGGTGCGGGACAACCAGGTCACGTTCGAAGCCTTTGACCAGATCGGCGGGGGCACCACCCCCGAACCCTACTCGCTCGTCGAGAGCTGGAGCGTTCGTCTTCCCGGCTCGCCGGTCGTGAGCCTCACGGAGCCCACATCCGCGACCACCTTTACGGCGCCTGCCAACATCCACCTCGTGGCCGACGCGTCGGACCCGGACGGGACGGTGGTCGAGGTCAAGTTCCTCAACGGCGCAACGGTGATCGGCACCGTGACGTCGGCGCCCTATGAGATGACGTGGCAGAACGTTCCGGCCGGCACCTACTCCCTCACGGCCGTCGCCCGCGACGACAGCGGTGCGTCCACGACCTCGGCGCCCGTCTCGATCACGGTCGACGCGTCGGTTCCGAACGGCGTCCCGACGGCGCAGGCGCAGTCCGTGACGGTGGCGGAGGACGGCGTGGCGAACATAACGCTCAGTGGAACGGACCCCGAAGGGCAGCCCCTCACCTACTCGATCGTCAGCGGTCCCACGCAGGGGACGCTGCAGGGCAGCGGGGCGAATCGGAGCTACACACCGGCGCCGAACTACGCCGGATCGGACAGCTTCAGCTTCCAGGTGACGGACACGGCGGGCGGGACGTCTGCACCCGCGGTGGTGTCGATCACGGTAACGCCGGTGAACGATGTGCCGGTGGCGTCGTTCACCGTGACTCCCGCTTCGGGGACGGCGCCGCTGGCGGTGAGCGTGAACGCGAGCGCCTCTTCCGACGTCGAGGGGCCGCTCGCCGCGTACCAGTGGAGCTTCGGGGACGGGGGCACGGGGAGCGGGGTCACCGCGAGCCACACCTACACGCCCGCGGGCAGCTACGTCGTGACGCTGACGGTGACCGATTCCCAGGGAGCGACGGCGACGACCACGCGGACAGTCACGGTGACGCC
The DNA here is from genome assembly GCA_046726955.1 of Acidobacteriota bacterium. GTDB lineage: Bacteria > Acidobacteriota > Vicinamibacteria > Fen-336 > Fen-336 > CAVPGH01. The sequence continues at coordinate 1,994 of JBKPBQ010000310.1, read as the reverse complement.
GCCCGCCGGCTGGTGGGACCCGGCATGGACGCAGCGGAAGAAGCTCGTGTTCAATGCGTCGGGAGGGACGACCGCCCTCGTGAACTTCCCGGTGCTGGTGACGCTGAACGGGAGCCGCATCGACTACAGCGCCACCAAGGCTGGAGGCGCGGACCTGCGCTTCGTGGACGCGGACGGGGTGACACAGCTGCCGTACGAGATCGAGCAATGGGTGTCGGGAGGAACGTCGTACGTGTGGGTGAAGGTTCCGCAGATCGACGCGGGATCGACGACCGACTGCGTGTGGATGTACTACGGGAACCCCAACGCCGCGGTGGGGGCGACCCCGGCGGCGGTGTGGAGCGGCTTCCGCGGAGTGTGGCACCTGACGGGCTTCGGCGACGCGACAGGCCTCGGCCACACGGCAGTGAACCAGGGGTCGACGGTGGAGGCCGCCGGACGGATCGGGCAGGCACGGCGCTTCAGCGGCGTCAGCCAGTACGTCCAGGTGGCGCACGCGGCAGACCTCGCGTTCGCGGCGACGGGGAGCTACACGCTGTCGACCTGGGTCAAGCTCGACAAGGTGCCAGGCGCCTCGAACGGAGTCGTCACGAAGTCACGCAACGTGTCGCCCTGGTATGGAATCGGGATCCCGCCGGGCAAACGCTGGGCGGCGCTCGCCCCCTCGGCGAACGTCTCCGGAGCGACGGCGGCGACGGGGTGGTCGCACGTGGTCGTGGTGCAGGACGGCGCGGCCGGGACGCGGCGCCTGTACGTGAACGGCGTGCTGTCGGCATCCGGGAGCGCCGTGGCCGCGAACGGAACCGGGCCCATGTGGTTTGGCGGTTCGGCCGGGACGGGCGAGTACCTGGAGGGGGTCGTGGACGAGGTGAGGCTGTCCGGTGTCGCGCGCTCGGCGGACTGGGTGGCGGCCGAGCGGCTCTCCGAGACCGACACCTTCGTGACGTTCCAGAACTGAGGACGTCCTCGCGGCATAGCGACCCTCGAGACGGCCATCGCCTTCTGCTCGTCACCGATTTGTAACGAGGACCGTACCCGCCGCGAGGCATGGACGCCCCTTCGTGAGCGATCGCACATTCTCCGCCCCGGCCGCGGCCGTAAGGCTCCGGTTAACGCTCCGCTAACGCTCACGGCATAGCTTCGGAGGATCTCTGGAAGAGGGGCACTCGCTGGAACGTGTGGGTGGAGGCTTCAATTGGTCCCCATCCCTCCATCCACTCGCTCTAGATGAGGAAGTTGCCATGATTCGCTTTCCACTGTCGGCAGTACTCGTAACCCTCGGCCTTGCGATGCTGGGCGCGCCCGACGCCCACGCGCTCGAAACCACCAGCTTCGACCTCGTGCCGGTGAACGCCACTTGCCTCGCGGAGGCAACGGCACACGTGACCGTATTCCACAAGGAGGAGACACTCGGCGTCGACACTCTGCATTTGCATGCCAGGGGCCTGCCGCCGAACACCGACTTTGCCGTCTTTTTGACCTCGGCCGACGCCTTTGCGACGCCCACCTTCGGCGCGGTGAACTATATTGGAGACTTCACGACCAACGCGGCGGGCATCGGGTCTCTCAAGGTCGATGCAATCATTAATGAAGCCTTCGTGAGCACACTCGTGGGCGCTCCCCCCATGCGGGTCCGGGCGGACCTGGACCACCTCGTCTTCTGGTTTGCCGATCCGGCTCAAGTCCCTGAGTGCTTCAACTTTTCGGGGTTTACCCCCTTCGACGGCGATCGTCATGCCGGCCCGGCAGCGATGTCCTCGCGGGGGCCGACAGGGCTCGAGGAATTTCCGCAGTAGGTCGAACCTCGAGGCCTGACTCACCCTGGCTTCCAGGCGTCCGCCGATTGCCCGCGCTCCGACGTCGCTGCGGCGATCGGCGGCGCCTGAAGCCTGAACTCCGGTCGGTGCGGGCGCTCAGTCGTACCTGAACCCGCGATCAACGTCAGGACAGGTCGCTCCGAGTCGACGGCGATCTCGTCGACTACCCCCGAGGAC
>JBKPBQ010000309.1:0-4346 GCA_046726955.1 Acidobacteriota bacterium | reverse complement strand
GATCTGCTCCGAGCCGTGGCGCGAGAGGAGCGTCACGCCCTGCCACCCGCGCGTGAGGGCCACGTGCGGCACCTGCTCCTGGAACTCCCGGGCGCGCTCCGGCCCGCCGGGCAGGTCGTGCTGGGACAGGAAGAGGACGTGCACTCCGGCGAGGTCGCGCCCCGGCCGCGTCCATTCCTGCGGAGACACATTCCCCATCGCGTCCACCGCGCGCAGCCAGCCCTGGGCCACCGCCCCCACCGCGCCCGCGTCGAAGGCGGACACCGGGAACTCGCGGAGCTCTCCCGCCACCGGCCCGAGCAGGAGCGCGTCGGGATTGCGCCACTCCTCGGGCAGCGGCGAGAGCGAGATGTCGTCGCCCCGCGCCATGAGCACCTGGCGCCGCGTGCCTCCGGGCTCGTAGTCGTTGCGGAAGCGCGTGGTCGCCGCGCAGAAGCTGCGGAAGACGAGGACGCCCGGGAGGTCGCGGGCCGCGTCGAACTCGGGGCCGGCGGCGGTGAGGATCGCCACCTCCCAGCCCAGCTTCCGCACGGTGTGGGCGGCGAAGGTGACGGTGCCGCCCAACACGTCTCCCTCCGGCCGCCGGTCCCAGGTGACGTGGCCGACCGCGAGCAGTCGCGGCACCGCCCTAGGTCCGGGCCTTCTCGAACAACCTGAGCTGCGACTCGTCGGGCTGGACGACCGCCACCGGATAGCGGCCGGAGAAGCAGGCGGTGCAGTGCCGCCGTCCCTCGGCGTCGCCGACCGCCCGCAGCAGCCCTTCGTGCGACAGGTAGGCGAGGCTGTCCGCCTCCACGTGCTGCCGGATCTCATCCAGCGAGTGGCGGCTGGCGATGAGCTCGCTCTTGAGGGGCGTGTCGATCCCGTAGTAGCAGGGCCCGGTCGTGGGCGGGCTGCTGATGCGCATGTGGACCTCGCGCGCGCCCGCGTCGCGGACCATGCGCACGATCTTGCGGGAAGTGGTGCCGCGCACGATCGAGTCGTCGATGAGCACGACCCGCTGACCGTCGAGCACGCTCGCCACCGGGTTCAGCTTGATCTTCACCCCGAACGAGCGGATAGACTGTCGAGGCTCGATGAACGTCCGCCCCACGTAGTGGTTCCGGATGAGGCCCCACTGGAAGGGGATCCCGCTCTGCTGCGAGTAGCCGAGCGCCGCCCCCATCCCGCTGTCGGGGACGGGGACCACGATGTCCGCGGCCGCCGGCGACTCGCGGGCGAGCTGCCGGCCGAGGGCGAGACGCGACTCGAGCACGTTCCGGCCGAAGACGAGGCTGTCCGGCCGCGCGAAGTAGACGTGCTCGAAGATGCACTGGCTGGGCGGCTCGGGCGGGAAGGGCCGGAAGGAGCGGATCCCCGTACGCTCGGCGATCACGAGCTCGCCGGGCTCGACGTCGCGGATGTACTTCGCCCCGATGAGGTCGAGCGCGCACGTCTCGGAGCAGACGATGGGCGCGCCGTTGAGCTGGCCGATCACGAGGGGCCGGAAGCCCCAGGGGTCGCGCGCGGCCACGAGCGCGTCCGGAGTGAGGAAGAGGACGGAGAAGGCGCCCATGACCTTGGTGAGGCTGGCCGAGATCGCGTCCTCCAGCCGCTCGCGGTGGCTGCGGGCGTAGAGGTGAAGGATCACCTCGGTGTCCGAGGTGGACTGGAAGATCGAGCCCGCGGCCTCCAGCTCGTGGCGCAGGATCGCCGCGTTCACGAGGTTGCCGTTGTGGCCGAGCGCGATCGGCCCGCGGTGGCACTCGATGAGGATGGGCTGGGCGTTCGTGGCCACCGTGTCGCCGGCCGTGGAGTAGCGGACGTGGCCCATCGCCCGATCGCCGCGGAGGGATGCGAGCCGCTCCTCCGTGAAGACATCGTTGACGAGCCCCATCCCCTTCTCGCAGCGCAGGCCGTCGCCGTCGCTGCAGACGATGCCCGCGGACTCCTGCCCGCGGTGCTGCAGGGCGTAGAGACCGAGGTAGGTGAGGTGCGCGGCCTCCGGGTGTCCGAGGATCCCGAACAGGCCGCAGCGGTCGTGGAAGCGATCGTCGTCGACGGGGACGGGGCCGAGCATCAGAGGGATCGGCCTTCGGCTCTCATCGCGCCGATGTTAGCCCAGATCGCGGACCGCCGAGCAGCCGCTCCAGGCTCATCCACGCCTCGTGGAGGCGCGGGAGAGGGACATTCACGAACTCGCGGTGGCCCGACAGCAGCGCGAGCCGATCGCCTTCCACGACTCCGAGGCGGTGGCAGGGGACCCCCCGGCGATGCGCGGCCGCGCGCAGGTGAGCTTCTTCGCGCGTGGTCACGATCATGCGGGACGGGGATTCGGAGAAGAGGAGCACGTCGGGACGGAGCGTCCCCGGAAGGTCGAACCGGCCGCCGAGCCCGGGCTCCTCGCGCCGGAAGGCGCACTCGGCGAGCGCCACGGCGAGACCGCCGTCGGAGCAGTCGTGCGCGGAGCGGAGCCACCCCGCGGCCGCCACCTCGAGCACGAGCGCTTGCAGACGCTTCTCCGCCTGGAGGTCGAGCCGGGGAGGACGGCCGGCGGCCGTGCCGTGGACGACCTTCAGCAGCTCGCTGCCGCCGAGGTCGTCGTGCGTGTCGCCCAGCAGGTAGACGACGTCGCCCTCTTCCTTGAACCAGGACGTGAGGACGCGAGTCGCGTCTTCCAGCAGGCCTACGACGCCGAGGATCGGCGTCGGGTAGATCGCGCGGCCGTCGGTCTCGTTGTAGAGCGAGACGTTGCCGCCCGTTATCGGGACGTCGAGGGCGAGGCACGCTTCGCGGATTCCCGCGATCGCGCGCACGAGCTGTCCCATCACCTCCGGCCGCTCGGGGTTGCCGAAGTTCAGGCAGTTGGTGGCGCCGATGGGCGTCGCCCCCGCCGCCACCACGTTCCGGCAGGCTTCGGCCACGGCGAGGCGCGCGCCTTCGAAGGGATCGAGCCAGCAGTAGCGGCCGTTGCCGTCGGTCTTGAGGGCGAGGGCCTTCTTCGTCCCCTTGATCCTCACGACGGCGGCGTCGGAGCCGGGGCCGACCATCGTGTTGGATCGGACGGAAGAGTCGTACTGCCGGTAGACCCACCGCTTGCAGGCGAGCGACGGCGAGGCGAGAAGACGCAGCAGCGTGCCCTCGAGGTCCGCGGGAGGAGGGAGGGCGAGGACGTTCTCCTTGGCCGCCGGGTTCTCCGGCTCGACCCAGGGCCGGTCGTAGAGCGGGGCCTCGTTCGTCAGCGCCTCGTTGGGGACGTCCGCCTCGAGCCGGCCCCCGTCCAGGATCCGCAGCCGGCGGTCCGCGGTCACGGTCCCGATCGCCTCGGCGTGCAGGTCCCACTTCTCGAAGACGCGCACGACCTCCTTCTCGCGGCCCTTCTCCGCCACGAGCAGCATGCGCTCCTGGGATTCGGAGAGCATGACCTCGTAGGCGTTCATCCCCGTCTCGCGCTTGGGGACCTTCGCGATGTCGATCTCGACGCCCGTCCCCGCCCGTGCTCCCATCTCGGACGTCGAGCACGTGAGCCCAGCCGCGCCCATGTCCTGGATCCCGACGACCGCGCCCGTCTTGAGGGCCTCGAGGCAGGCCTCGAGCAGGACCTTCTCCATGAAGGGATCCCCGACCTGGACGGTCGGACGCCGCTCCTCGCTGCCCTCGCCGAACTCCGCGGAGGCCATGGTCGCGCCGTGGATGCCGTCGCGCCCCGTCTTCGCCCCTACATAGAAGACGGTGTTGCCGACGCCCTCGGCGCGGCCCAGGAAGATGTCCTCCGTCTTGACGATCCCCAGGCAGAGCGCGTTGACGAGCGGGTTCTCGCGGTAGGACTCCTCGAAGACGACCTCGCCGCCCACGGTCGGGCAGCCGAACGAGTTGCCGTAGCCGCCGATCCCCGCCACCACCCCGTCGAGGATCCGCCGGCTCTTGGAGTCCGTGGGCGGGCCGAAGCGCAGGGAGTTGAGGATCGCGATCGGCCGGGCGCCCATCGTGAAGATGTCCCGGAGGATCCCTCCGACGCCGGTGGCCGCTCCCTGGTAGGGCTCGATGAACGACGGGTGGTTGTGCGACTCGATCTTGAAGACGGCGGAGAGGCCGTCGCCGATGTCCACCGCCCCCGCGTTCTCGCCGGGGCCCTGGACGACTCGCGGCCCCGTCGTGGGGAGCGTCTTCAGGTGGCGGCGGCTGCTCTTGTACGAGCAGTGCTCGGACCACATGACCGAGAAGAGCCCCAGCTCCGTCCGGTTGGGCTCCCGGCCGAGGGCCTTGACGATCCGGTCGTACTCCTCGGCCGTGAGGTTGTGCTGGAGAAGGACCTCGGGCGTGACCTTCATCGGGTGAAGGTCCATTCTACCGTGGGCGCAGGGTCC
>JBKPBQ010000308.1:0-18985 GCA_046726955.1 Acidobacteriota bacterium | reverse complement strand
GGCCAGCACCCAGTCGCGGGCCGGAGCGGAGGTGGCGAGGGCCAGGAAGCCGGCGAGGAACCCGGTCGCCCGGATCGCGCGGAGGATCGGGACCGCAGCGGCGATCGGCGGACGGCAGTCCGCGCTCATCCGCCGGTCATTCTACTCGAGACAGGTGTGTGAAGAGCTCGGTCGACCCGGACGGCACCAAACGACTCGGCCTCTTGTGAGGGTACGGCGATTCAGGCCCCGACGAAAGCGGCTTCGCTCGGGCTCAGCCGCGGAGCGTTAGGCGGTCGGGCGGAGCTCACCCGCCTGGGCGGCTGCGGCTTCCGCTGCCGCGCGGGCCCGGAGCTGCGCGGCCCGCGGGGGAGGCGTCCCCTGGTTGGCCACGTCCTTCACGACGCGCACCGCGCCCAGCGAGCGCGCGCGGCCCACCGTGGCCTGGAGCAGGGCGCGATCGGCACCCTTGGGCGCCCCCGGCGCGACCGCCAGCTCGTCGAGGCAGGCGAGGAGGCCGCCGAGGCCGAGCTGGTAGCGCAGCGAGAGTGTCGCCATCCCGACGATCCGGCCCTCGACCTCGGCGACACGGACGAGGAAGTGGGGGTCGGAGATCGTCTTGCGGAACGTCTTCGCGAAGGAGAGTGGCTCCGGGTAGTAGCCAACCTCCTCGAGGAGTGACAGGACGGCCACACCGTCCTGCAACGAAGCCGACCGCACCTGAACGCCCATGAGGTCCTCCTCCTGTGCCCTCGCGGCCACGGTGGCGTGTCGTCGCGGCCACTCGAGAGTGCTCAAAACCCCCGATTCCTCGTGTCGCAATCGGAGTTAAGCAAAGGCGGGGCCAGGTGCGATCCGGCGGCCACCGAGAGCGGCTCAGCGGGGCAGGCGCAAGCGGGCGATGCAGCCCGAGCGGTCGGTCCGGTTCTCGAGGGTGAGCGCACCCCCGTGCGCCTCGGCGATCTGGCGGCAGAGGACGAGCCCGATCCCCGAGCCCGTGGGCTTGGTCGTGAAGAAGGGCACGAAGAGGTTGGCGGAAGGCGGCAGGCCCGGCCCCTCGTCCTGGACGTACACGTCGACCCAGGGCGAGCGCCCGGCTCGCGTCCAGCCGACCTGCACGCCCCCGCCCGATTCCAGGGCGGCGTCCGCCGCGTTGTGCAGAAGGTTGATCAGGAGCTGCTCGAGCTGGTCCGGATCCGCGCGCACGGTGACGTCGGGTCCGGACTTCAGCGACACCGGCAACCTCGGCTCGAGGCCAGCCACACGTTTGACGAGCGGCCCCACCTCCACCGTCTGCAGCTGGGGATTGGGAAGGCGGGCGAGGCGCGCGTAGGCCTCGGTGAAGCGCGAGAGCGACTCCGCGCGCGAGCCGATCACGGCCAGGCCCTTCCGCATGTCCTCGTCGAGGTCGGCCGGGCGCTTGGGCCGCGCGAGCAGGCTCTCCAGGCTGGCCGCGATCGACTTGATCGGCGCCAGCGAGTTGTTGAGCTCGTGGCCGATCACGCGGATGAGCCGCTGCCAGGCCTGGCGCTCCTCCTCGCGCAGCGTGCGGCTGACGTTGGCGAGCACGAGGAGGCGGTGGGGAAGGCCACCCTGCCGGAACTCGCCGCGCCGCGCCTCGAAGCGTCCCGACTCGCCGGGCAGCGCGAGGTCGAGGACGCCCGGCTTGTTGAGGGCGTCCGAGAGCCCCAGCTCGTGGGCCCCCCGGCCGAGGAGCTGCTCCGCGGGGCGATCGAGCAGGCGCTCGCCGGCGCGGTTGACGAGGACGAGACGCGCCGCGTCGTCGAACGCGAAGACGGCGACGTCGATCTCCTCCATGACCTTGCGCAGGAGAGCCGTGGCCTCGAGCGCGCCCAGGCGCTGCTCGCGCAGCGTGTCCGCGAGGGCGTTGACCTCGACCATCGCCTGCGAGAGCGCGTCGTCCCCGCGCGTGCCGCGCGCGCGGAACGAGAAGTCTTCCTCCCGGAAGGCGGCGACGAGGTTCGAGAGCGTCTGCAGGGGGCGGACCACGTTCTCGAGCACGGCGAAGCCGAAGATGAGCCAGGCGCCGACCACGAGCACGGCCAGCGTCCACACGACCTTCGGCGAATACCCGCCCGCCCAGAGGAGGACGACGCATGCCATGACGCCGGGGAGACCCGCGCCCAGCGCGAGCAGGAGAACGCGCTTCTCGTAGGAGATGCGAGGACGTCGCGCCATCAGGACGGGCGAGAGCGGCGGGCGGTCTTCAAGGAGGCGCTCCGTCGTCAGCATAGCCAAGACGGAGGGGAGAGCGCGAGCGGATCAGAGTCCGTAGCGCTGGAGGCGCCGGTAGAGAGCGCTCCGCGAGAGGCCCAGCGCCTCCGCGGCCCGGCTGACGTTGCCGTCGTAGCGAGCGAGGGCCTTCTTGATGAGGAAGCACTCGACCTCCTCGAGGCTCATGTCGTCGAGCCGTGCTTCGCGCTCGCCGCCCGCGCGCAGGCCGAGGTCGTCGCCCTTGATCTCGGGGCCCGCGGTCATGAGCACTGCACGCTCGACGGCGTGGTCCAGCTCGCGAACGTTGCCCGGCCACGGGTGCTCGGCGAGCGCGCGCAGCGCCGCCGCCTCGAATCCGGTCACGCGCTTCCGGTAGCGCTGGGCGTGCTGGCGCAGGAAGTGGGCGGCGAGGAGGGGGATGTCCTCCCGCCGGTCGCGCACGGGAGGGATGCGGATCTCGATCGTGTTCAGCCGGAACAGGAGGTCCTGCCGGAAGCGGCCCGCCTTCACCTCCTCGTGGAGGTCGGAGTTCGTGGCGGAGATGATCCGCACGTCCGCGCGCCGCGTCTTCGAGGAGCCCACGCGCTCGAACTCGCCCGTCTCCAGCACGCGCAGGAGCTTGGGCTGCAGGTTCATGGGCACGTTCGCGATCTCGTCGAGGAAGAGCGTGCCCCCGTCGGCCATCTCGAAGCGGCCCACGCGGTCGGCCTTGGCGTCGGTGAAGGCGCCCTTCACGTGACCGAACAGCTCGCTCTCGAAGACGCCCTCGGAGAGCCCGCCCGCGTTCACCGTGGCCAGGGGTCGCGTGGACCGGAGCGACACCGCGTGCAGCGCGCGCGCCACCGTGCCCTTGCCCGTCCCGTTCTCGCCCGTGACGAGGACGTTCGCCTCGGAGGGTCCGACGCGCGCGATCATCTGCAGCACGGGCTGCATGGCCGCCGACTCCGCGATGAGCCGGACCTTGCCCTCGTCGCGCAGGAGGCCGATCTCCGCCTCCAACCGCTGCCCCCGCCGCAGCGCCTGGCCGAGCTCCATCTGCGTGCGGAGGATGGCGAGGAGCCGCGCGTTCTCCCACGGCTTCTGGATGAAGTCGCGGGCTCCCCGGCGCATGGCCTCGACCGCGAGCTCGATCGAGCCCCAGGCGGTCATCACCACGACGGGCAGCGTGGGGTCGATCTCGCGGATCCTGGCCAGCAGGTCGAGGCCTTCCTGGCCCGACGTGGTGTCGCGCGCGTAGTTGAGGTCCATGAGGACCGCCCCGAACTCGTGCGCCTCCAGGGCGGAGACGATCTGGGCGGGCGACGTCGCGGATTCGATGGCGAAGCCTTCGCCCTTGAGGAGGAGCCGCAGCGCCTCCAGGACGTCGGGCTGGTCGTCGGCGATGAGAATTCGGAGAGCGGGCGCCGGTGTCGTCCGCAAGGGCTGAGCGCTCATGACGGCTGCTTCCATCCTACGATGGCCTCACTCCTGGCGCAGTGTGGTGACGGGATCGAGACGCGCGGCTCGACGCGCGGGGGCGAAGCTGGCCAGGAACGCCACCCCGAGGAGGACGAGCGCGACGGCGACGAAGGTGACGGGATCGGACGGCCCGATCCCGAACAGAAGCCCGGCGAGGGTGCGGCCGATGGCGAGCGCCGCGGCGAGGCCGAGGGCGACGCCCACGAGAGCGGGGGCCATGCCCTGGGCGACGATCTGGCGGACGACGTCCTCGGCCCGGGCGCCGAGCGCCATCCGTACCCCGATCTCCTGCGTGCGCTGGGCCACCGACCAGGCCACGACGCCCCAGATGCCGAGAGCCGAGAGGAGGAGGGCGAGGCCGGCGAAGCCCGCGATGAGCAGGCTGCGGAAGCGCGGCGCGCCTAACGCATCGTCCACGATGGACCGGAGGGTGGCCACACCGGTGACCGCGGTGTCGCCGTCGAGCCGCTGGACCTCCCGGCGCACCGCCGCCGCCAGCGAGCCGGGGTCGGTCGCGGAGCGGACGATCAGGAACTGGGCGGGGAAGGGCGACTGGTCGCTCGGCACGTAGAGGTCGAGGCGGACGTCGCTCAGCTCGCGGTAGCGTCCGTCGGCGGCGACGCCCACCACCGTCGTCCACAGGAACCGCCCTTTCCCGTCCTTCGGCGTGCCGTGGGTCGCGATGCGCTTGCCGACCGCGTCTTCGCCCGGCCAGAGCTTGCGGGCCAGGCTCTCTCCCACCACCGCGACGCTCGGCGCGCCCGCGACGTCGCGGTCGTCGAAGTCGCGGCCGGCCCGCAACGAAATCCCCATGGCCCGGAAGTAGCCGGGTGTCACGCTCAGGTAGTTCGTGGCCGGGCTCGTGGGGATTTTCTCCACGGGCTCGCCCTCCTTGAGGATCCAGGCGTTCAGGCCGACGGGGCCGAGCTCGAGCGGACGCAGGAGCACTGCGCCCGCCGCGTCCACTCCCGGCAGCGGCCGCACGCGCTCGAGCACCTTGCGGAATAAGAGCCGCTGGTCCTCGGGGTTCGGGTACTTCCACGCCGGCGGCCAGACGCCCATGGTCACGGTCGCGCGCGGCTCGTAGCCGAGAGGCACGCTCTGCAGACGCAGGAAGCTCTGGACGAGGAGCCCGGCCCCCGCGACAACGACGAGCGCCAGCGCCACCTCCGCGGCGACGAGGCCGCGCCGCCAGCGGCGGTCGTGGAAGCTGCCCGTCCCCCGCGTTCCTTCCCGCAAGAAGACCGACGCCGTCTCGCGGGCCGCGGCGAGCGCGGGGAGCAGCCCGGCGAGGACCGCCACGAGGACGGTCAGGCCCGTCGTGAACGCGAGGACGCGGCCGTCGATCCGGATCGTGTCGAGACGCGGGATGTCGGCCGGAGCCAGGGCCACGAGCGCGGCCGTGGCCCAGGCGGCGAGGACGAGGCCAGCAATTGCCCCGACCGCGGACAGGAGGAGCGTTTCCAGCAGCCGCTCGCGCACGATCCGTCCGCGGCCCGCGCCGAGCGCGAGGCGCACCGCCGTCTCCCGGCGGCGTTGCGCGGCCTGGGCGAGGAGCAGCGTCGCCACGTTGGCGCAGGCGATCAGGAGGACGACGCCCACCGCCCCCAGGAGCACGAGGAGGGCGGGACGCGTGCTGCCCAGCATCTCCTCCGTGATCGGCGTGAGGACGGCGCCGCGGCCCTCGCCTCCCTGCTGGTACACCTCGGCGAGCTGGCGCACGATGCCGTCGAGCTCCGCGCCGGCCTCCTCGCGGCTGACGCCGGGACGCAGCCGGCCCACCACCTGGAGCCACGAGACCTTCCGGTCGTTCACGTACTGCGGCTGCGAGGGAACGATGGGCGTCCAGAGCTCCGCGCCTTTCGGGTAGGCGAAGCCCGCCGGCATCACGCCCACGACCGTGAAGGGCGTTCCGTCGAGCGTGACCACTCGGCCGAGGACCGTGGGATCTCCGCCGAACTGCCGCTGCCACAGACCGTGGCTCAGCACCACGACGCGCGGCGACTCGGGACGGTCGTCCTCGGCGCGCAAGCCGCGTCCGAGGACGGGCTGCGAGCCCAGGAGGTCGAAGAAGCTCGCGGAGACGGAGACGCCGCGGAAGCGCGTGGGCTCGTTCGCTCCCGTCAGGACGAACTGCTCGGAGACCGCGTTCGGCATGGCCGCGAGGAGCTCGAAGCTCTTCGCCTGCTGCCGACAGTCCTCGAAGTTCGGGTAGCTCACCTCGGCGCGGCTCATGCCGCGCTTCGGGTCCGTCTCCCAGATCACGAAGAGCCGGTCGGGATCGGCGAAGGGGAACGGACGGAGGAGGACGGCGTCGACGGCGCTGAAGAGCGCGGCGTTGGCCCCGATCCCGAGGGCGAGCGCGGCGATGGCGAGGAGCGTCGCCAGGGGGCGCTTGCGCAGCGCGCGAAACGCCTGCCGGACCTCGAGTGTCGTCATCGGGCGCCTCCCGGAGACTGCGTGCGCCGGCTCATTCAGAGTGGGTGAAGTCAATCGACGTGCCAGGGCCGCAGAAAGCGCCAACCCTAGGGCCATCAAGGATCTCCATGACGTTGGCGCTGGGGCTCGCGGCCGTCGGTGTTCGGCGCCGGAACGGCTCCGTCCCAGGAACGGGCGTCGGATAGCGGAAGGCGCGTCCTTCCCGCCGCTCCCGGCCGTACCCAGGGGCGGGCCGATTATCAAAAATTGATATACTTCGGCCGATGGAGGCTCCGCTCGAAGCCAAGACGCTGATTCTTCTCGAGCTCGCACTCCCCGCCTACGGGCACGAGCTCATGCGGCGAGTCCACGCTCGCGGCGGGAGACTCCGGCCGGCGAGCGTCTATCCCGCCTTGCGGAAGCTCGAAGCCCGAGGCCTCGTTCGGAGCCGGATCGAGGATGCCGGGACGGGTCCCGCGCGGCGAATCTACGAGCTGACCGTCGATGGAGTGCGGCTCGCGATGCGTCGCAGGGACGAGCTCGCCGCGCTCCTCGGGATCGCCACGACTCCCTCCCTCACCCCGCCGCGAACCCGGGCTCGGATGGTGGAGCGCCTCCGCCGCAGCGCGCGGGCGAGCGCGGCCGCCTTGGCCCTTCGCGACGCCATGCGCGAGCCGCACGCGCCATGAAGAAGACGAAGCCGTCACGCGACCTTCTGGCAGTGGCCGGCCGGCTCGCCGCCGCGATCGGACCTGGCGAGACCGCGATCGTGGGGGCGCTCGCGGTCGCCGCGCACGGGTACGTGCGGGCCACCGATGACGTCGACCTGGTCTCGCGCCTGCCCCTGGCCGACGTCGTGGCGCGGCTGCGCGACGCCGGAATCGAGGCGGTGCTCCGGAAGCGCGACATGCTCGAGGGCGACTTTTCCACCGTCACGGGGACGCTCGACGGCGTTCGTTTCGACGTTCTGCCTCCGCTCGTCGTGATCCGATGGGAGAAGACGCACGCGGTTTCCGCCGAGGGCCGGACGCTCCGCGTCGTCGATCTCCAGGATCTCCTGCTGTTGAAGATGCGCGCCGGAGGCATCGCGGACCTCGTAGACGCCGCCATGCTCGTCCTCCTCTATCCGGACGAGGCCGAGAGCGCCCGTGCCGCGGCCGCCGCCTACCGCCTCGAGGATCGATTTCGGGGCCTTCTCGAGGACCCTCGTCTCCGCGCCCAGGCTCGCGAGCAGCGAGCCGCTCAGGCGACCCGCTCGGGGCGCCCGCGAAGGGGCCGGCGGCGCTCCTAGCCGACTCGACGAACAGCAGGTCCCACGAGCCGCGACCGGTGGTTAGAATGGCGGCTTCCGACTCGGAGGTCGCCATGCACGTGCACCTCGCCCTCTCTGCGCTCGCGCTCTTCGCCCAGGCCGCTCCGACGCCGTCCCCCAGCCCGAACGCCTCGCTGCCCGCCGGGCAGGACGACGCCAAGGCCATTCTCGAGAAGTCCCCGCGCCACGGCGAGTACGTGGACGTCAAGGTGCCGGGCACGGCGACACCCCTGCGCACCTGGATCGTCTACCCCGAGCGCAAAGACAAGGCGCCGGTCGTGATCGTCATCCACGAGATCTTCGGGCTCAGCGACTGGATCCGGGCGGTGGCCGACCGCCTCGCTGCCGAGGGCTTCATCGCGGTCGCGCCGGACCTCGTGTCCGGCCGTGGTCCGGGCGGCGGCGGCACGGAATCCACGACGAGCCGCGACGAGGTGGTGGGGCTCATTCGCGGCCTCAAGCCCGAGGAGGTGAACGCGGGGCTCGACGCAGTGCGCGAGTGGGTGATGAAGCTGCCCGCGGCCACCGGCAAGACCGCGACCATCGGCTTCTGCTGGGGCGGCGCGCGCAGCTTCGCCTACGCGGCGGCCCAGGCCGGCCTCAATGCTGCAGTCGTGTACTACGGCAGCGGACCCGAGGTGCCGGAGCTCGCTCGCGTCAAGGCGCCGGTGCTCGGCCTCTACGGAGGCGACGACGCACGGGTGAACGCGACGATCGAGCCCGTGGCGGCGGAGATGAAGAAGCTCGGCAAGACGTACGCGACGGAGGTCTACGACGGAGCCGGGCACGGCTTCCTGCGCGACCAGGCAGGACGCGAAGGCGCGAACCGCCGCGCCACCGAGAAAGCCTGGCCGCGCACGATCGCGTTCCTCCGCCAGAACCTCGAGTAGGAGCCGGCCCCCGCCGCCGACCGTGGCCTCCTGCGCCGACGTCCTCGCCCGCACGCTCCGCGAGGCCGGAGTCACGCGGATGTTCGGCCTGCCCGGCGGAGAGGTCCTGGACTTCCTGGAAGCGGCCCGCCGCGCGGACATCCGATTCCTCCTCGTCCGCCACGAAGCGACTGCGGCCTTCATGGCCGACGTGACCGGCCAGATCCAGGGGCGGCCCGGCGTTTGCGTCTCGACGCTCGGGCCCGGCGCCGTGAACATGACCCTCGGCGTCGCCAACGCGTACCTCGATCGCTCTCCCGTCCTCGCCATCACGGCCTCGCTGCCGCGCGCGGCCGTTCCCTACGCAACGCACCAGCAGCTCGACCTGAACGCGGTCTACCGCCCGTTCACGAAGGACGCGGTGACACTCGACAGCGCGGACACCGAGGCGAAGGTCCGGCGGGCAATCCTCACCGCCGTCTCCCCGCGCATGGGACCAGTGCACCTCGCGCTTCCCAGCGACGTGGCCCGGGAGGACGACCGGTCGACCGCAGCGGCGGAGACGATTCCTCTCCGCCCGCCCGCGATCCCTGCGGCGAGCGACGAGGACGTGGATCGCGTGGCCAAGGCGCTCGCCGAGGCTCGGAAGCCCGTCGTGATCCTCGGCCTCGACCTCGATCCGCGGAAGGACGCAGCGACCGTCAGGACGTTCGTGGAGCGCTTCGGCGCGCCGACGTTCGTCACGCCCAAGGCCAAGGGGATGCTCCCCGAGGACCATCCGCTCTTCTGTGGCGTGTGCGCGGGGGTGGCGGGCGACGGCCTCGTGGTCGAGCTCTTCGAGGAGGCGGACGTCCTCCTCGGCGTCGGGTTCGACCCCGTGGAGTCCGACAAGCTCTGGCACCAGACTCGGCCGCTCGTCTCCGTCGGCCCTCTGAGCATCGCGAGCGGCGAGTTCCGGCCGCGGTGCGAAGCCGTGGGCGACGTCGCGGCCTCGCTCGAAGCGCTCCTGCGGCGACCGCGGCCGGCGTTCGAGTGGGAGCCGACCGTCCCGGCGCGGTTTCGCGAGAGGCTGCACGAGGCGCTTCGCCCGGCGGCGCGTCCGCACGGGCTCTCCGGCTACGAGCTGACGCGGGCGCTCCGCGCCCTCCTGCCCCGCGACGGCGTCCTCGCGACCGACGTGGGCTCGATCAAGTCGATCACGACGCAGGCGTGGACGAGCTACGAGCCGCTGCAGTTCTTCGAGTCGAACGGGCTCTCGGCGATGAGCTACGCCTTTCCCGCGGCCATGGCCGCGCGGCTCGAGTTTCCCGACCGCCCCGTGCTCTGCACGATCGGAGACGGCGGCTTCGGCATGACGCTCGCGGAGGTGGAGACGTGCGTGCGCGAGCGCATCCACTTCGTGACCGTCGTCTTCAACGACGACGCCCTGAGCCTGATCGACGTCGCCCAGAAGAGGCGCGGCTATCCGACGCACGGCGTGCGCTACGGGCGCGTGGACTTCGCGGCCGCCGCGGCCGGCCTCGGGGCGTGGACGCGCCGCGTGGAAACGATGGAGGCGCTCGAGGACGCGGTCGGTGAGGGGCTGCGCATCGACCGCCCGGTGGTCGTCGACGCGCTCGTGGACCCCGCCGAGTACTTCGCGCAGCACCCCCGCGCACGGTCGGGCTGACGGTCAGGGCGAGCGGCGGAGATCCAGCTCCATGAACAGCGAGCCCGCGATCGGGTTGTAGCGGTAGGCGGGGATCTCGCGGAAGCCCAATCGGCGGTAGAGGGCCTGCGCGTCGGCCATCGCCGGCAGCGTGTCGAGGCGCATCGCCGCGTAGCCGAGGCGCCGTCCCTCCTCGATGACGTGCTCGGCGAGCCGACGGCCGAGGCCGGTGCCGCGGCCCTCCGGACGCACGTAGAGCCGCTTCATCTCGCAAAAGGGAGGGTCGAGGGGACGGAGCGCCACGCAGCCGACGGGCACGCCTTCGAGCTCGGCCAGGAAGAGCGCGCCGCGGGCAGGCGCGTAGTCGCCGGGCAGCTCGCGGAGCTCGCGCTCCCAACCCTGGAAGGCGAGGTCGACTCCGAGACCGTCGGCGTATTCGCGGAAGAGCTTCCGCGCGGTCTCGATGTCCTCCGGCCCCGACGCGGGACGGATCTTCGCCTCGCCGCTCACGGCCTCCGAGTCTACGCCCGAGAGAGTCTCAGGCGGCGCCGAGCTGCGCGGACGCGTCCTGTACCGGCCGCGGCCGCAGCCCCAGCCGCTTCATCTTCTCGTGCAGCGTCGTAGGCAGCACGCCGAGGATCTGGGCAGCGCGGCGCTGGTGCCCGCCCGTCCCCTCGAGCGCGGAGACGATCAACGATCTCTCGTACTCGTCGAGGAGATCTCGGAGGCTGCGGCTGCCGTTCGTACCATGCAACATGGGTCCCTCCCGACGTCGAAAGGACACCAAACGGCGTGCCAGCTGGCGTCGGTCGCCAGAAGTCGTTGATCGCGTGACGCTTGAAGGACCAGCGCTCAAACTCTTGAACGCCCCGCCTCGTCCGCGCGCGCACAAGCGCGTCCCAGGTCCGATCAGCCTCGACGCCGATGAGTCAGGTGACGATCCAGCCGTCGGACATCTTGATCACGCGGTGTCCGTAAGCCGCGTTGGCCTCGGAGTGCGTGACCTGGACGATCGTGGTGCCCTCGCGGTTCAGCCGCTGGAAGAGCTCCATGATCTCGCGGGCCTGGCTGCTGTGGAGGTTGCCCGTGGGCTCGTCGGCGAGGATGACCTTGGGGTTGGCCACGACCGCGCGAGCCACCGCCACCAGCTGCTGTTGGCCGCCGGAGAGCTGGTTGGGGTAGAGGTCCTTCTTGGCCACGATGCCGAAGCGGTCGAGCGTGTCCGCGACGATCGACTGGCGCTCGCTCTTCTTCACGTCCCGATAGGACAGCGGGATCTCGAGGTTCTCGTAGACCGTGAGGTCGTCGAGCAGGTGATAGCTCTGGAACACGAAGCCGATGCTCCGCTTCTGCAGCTCGGCCCTCTTCTTCCGGTCGAGCGCGTGCACCGGCTGGTCAAGCAGGAAGTACTCGCCGGACCACGAGCTGTCGTGCATCCCCAGCACGTGGAGGAGCGTCGACTTGCCGGCGCCGGAGGGGCCCATGATGGAGACGAACTCCCCGTCCTTCACGTCCAGGTCGATGCGCCGGAGCACCCACACGCGCGTGGGGCCCTGCTCGAACGATTTCTCGACGCCGCGTAGAGTGATCACGTTGCCTTGAGACACCGAGCACTATGCCACAGGTTGGAACGGAGACGGAGGCTCGGCCGGAAAGGCTAGCTGGCGGTGGCGCTCGCCGGCTCGCGGCGGCGGTCGGCGATCCGCTCGCGGATCATCTCGCCCAGCCAGCGCAGGCTCACCGGCTTGTGCAGGAACGCGTCGACACGGAGACGCGCGGCCGCGGCCGCGCTCGTGGGCGCGCCGGTGAGGATCACGACGGGCGCGTCGTCCCAGATCGCGCGGATGTAGGCGGCGATAGCGAGGCCTTCCTTGCCGGCCTCCTCTTCGGACAGCGAGACGTCCGAGATGACGGCGGAGTACGGAGTCGAGGCCAGCCGCATCGCCGCCTCCGGCAGCGAGCAGGCGACGTCCACGGCGAAGCCCGCCTGCGCCAGGTGCGCGCGGAAGACCTCGCGCACCGTCTCCTTGTCGTCGATGATCAGTACACGCTCCGACATGCCGCAACCACAAACGGCAAGCCCGATGCCAGCCCCGGCTCGTTCTGAATCAATTAGTTACGGGCACGCGTCCAGCGTCGTCCTGGCCGAGAAGCGGTCAGCGACAGGAGACTTGACGTCCCCACTAAGATCGATTCGGGGCGCACGCCAACGGAGGACGACGTGACGGACGCGGCCGAGAGGGAATCCCTCATCAAGCAGTACGCAGAAGGTCCGGAGCGCTTGCGGTCGGCCTTCCAGAAGGTCCCGGAGGAGGCGCGCCAGTGGCGTCCGGGTCCGGGGAAGTGGAGCGCGCACGAGATCGCCTGCCACTGCGCGGACTCGGAGACCAACGCCTATGTGCGCATCCGCACTCTCATGGCGGACAAGGACCCGGTGATCGCCGGATACGACCAGGACGATTGGGCCATACGGTTCGACTATCACACGCATCCCGTCGCCGCCGCTCTCAGCGCCGTCGAGGCCGTGCGGGCGAACACGGTCCCGCTCCTCCGCCGCCTGACCGACGCGAGCTGGTCGAAGGTTGGCCGACACTCGCAGTCGGGGACGTACTCCGCCGAGGGCTGGTTGCGGAGCTACGCGGAGCACCTCGAGAAGCACTCGCGGCAGATCGAGCGGAACGTCGAGCTCTGGAAGGCCCAGACGGCCGGCGGCCGCTAGGCTTCCGGTCGAGATGCACGCTCTCCGCTTCGGGGCGTTCGAGCTGGAGCTCCAGAGCGGCGAGCTTCGGCGGTCCGGGGTCCTCGTCCACCTGCAGCAGCAGCCGGCCAAGGTCCTGGCCCTCCTCGCCCGGCGCTCGGGCGAGCTCGTGACCCGCGAGGAGATCCAGCGCGATGTCTGGGGCGAGACGTTCGTGGACTTCGAGCAGGGGCTGAACTACTGCGTGAAGCAGATCCGCACGGCGCTCGGAGACCAGGCGGACACGCCGCGCTACCTCGAGACGCTTCCGCGCCGCGGCTATCGCTTTCTCGCCCCGGTGCAGAGGATTTCACATCCGGACTCTCCGTCCGAAATTGCGGATCGGCGGACGGAGAGTCCGGCCAAGCCCGGCCGCGTCGCCGTCTTCGCTGGAGGGATTCTCCTGCTCGTCCTCGCCCTGGGGATCGCCGTCGCACGTCGGCCCCCGGTCTCGCCCCCGCGCGTCATGCTCACCGTCCTTCCCTTCGAGAACCTCTCCGGCGATCCCGCCCAGGAGTTCTTGAGCGACGGGCTCACCGAGGAGCTGACGACCGAGCTCGCCCGCCTCCGTCCGGAGCGCCTCGGCGTCATCGCCCGCACGTCCGCGAACGTCTACAAGAAGAGCCCGAAGACGGTGGACGAGATCGGCCGCGAGCTCGGGGTCGAGTACCTCGTGGAGGGAAGCGTGCGACGGGACGGCGATCGTCTCCGGGTCGCCGCCCAGCTCGTCCGCACGAAGGACCAGACACACGTCTGGGCCGAGAGCTACGACCGGCCAGCCGCGGACACGCTGGCGTTGCAGGCCGACGTGGCGCGTCGTGTCGTGGCCGCTCTCGAAGGACGGCTGCTCTCGGATCCCGCAGCGGGGCCGCGCGCGTCCGTCCCGAAGCCGGCGGCCTACGACGCGTACTTGAAGGGACGGTACGAGCTCGCCAAGCGGATCCCGGAAGGCCAGGCGAGGTCGAGTGTCGGCGCCTTCGAGCAGGCGCTCGCCCTCGACCCGACCTTCGCGCCCGCCTGGGCCGGCCTCGCCTCCGCCGCCGTGGCCGGAATGGACGAGGGCACTCTCGCGCCGGCCGACGGCTTCGAGCGCGCGCGCGCGGCGGCGGCGAAGGCCCTCGCTCTCGACGACACGCTCGCCGAGGCCCACGTGGCGCTCGCCACCGTCGCCCTCTACCACGACTGGAGCTTCGAGGAGGCGGGCGCGCAGTTCGCGCGCGCCCTCGCGCTCGATCCGGGGCGGGCCGCGAGCCATCACGCCTACGCGGGATTCCTCTCCGCGCAGGGCCGCCACGAGGAAGCGATCGCGGAGATGGAGACGGCGCGCCGGCTCGACCCGCTCTCCGCCGCCGTGAACGGCGACGTGGGCTGGTACTTCTACATGGCGCGGCGGTACGACGAGGCGATCGCCTCCTACCGGCGAACGCTCGAGCTCGAGCCGGGGGTGCGATGGGTCCGCGCCTTCCTCGTGGATGCGCTGGCGCGGGCCGGACGCTGGAAGGAGGCGCGCGACGAGGCGCTCGTCGTCATGCAGCGACCTGGCATCCCCGCGGAGGACGTCGAGCGCGTGCGCCGCCTCGAAGCGCACGAGGCGGTGCTCGAGTTCTGGCGGGGAACGGCACGGCGCGCGGAGCGATCCAATCGACCGGACGCCGAGTTCATCGCCGTCCGCCACGCGCAGCTGGGAGACGGCGAGCGCGCGCTCGAGTGGCTGCGCCGCGCGGTCGAGGTCCGCGCGCGCTGGCTGATTGCGCTTCTCGGCTCCGATCCCGCGTTCGATCCCTGGCGTTCTGACGCGCGCTTTCTCGCCCTGAGGGTACAAGTCGGCCTCGGAAACGAGCACACAAACCTTTCGCAAACTCCCTCAGCAACTCGTCCAAGTTCTTGAGTCGTACGTAATTCGACGCTCAGCCCCAACTCAGCGGAAACACGGCCCCTGCGCATGGTCTTGCGTCGGCTCTCCCCCTAACGTTCAGCAAAGGAGGCCGGCTTCGACCGGGGGGCTGGAGCCGGCCAGGAGGAGTGGGTGATGCACGTTCAGGCAGTGGTCGGCGAGGCCAAGGCCGTGCGACCCGTTGACGGGGCGGAGACGCAGAGGCCCAGCCTCAAGCAGCTTGTCTCGGATTACGAGCGGCGACTCATCCAGAACGCGCTGGATGCGTCGGGCGGCCACCAGCGCCGCGCGGCCGCGCTGCTCGGTGTACTGCCCACGACTCTCCTCGAGAAGATGAAGCGCCTCGGGATGCACCGCACGCGGTCGATGGAGAACATCCTGCCCCGGGCGCTCTCGCGCTGACTTCGTACGTCCAATCCAGGTGGTTGGAGTAAAACGACTTACCTCCAGCCGCCTGGATCGATTGCCTCCTCGCGTCCTCCTCAGGACCGGCGGTAAGTCTTAGCGCCGCGAGGGATTTGACGCCTCAGGGCTACCTCAGGCCTCAACCATGGCGTCCGCGGCCCGCACGAATACATTCGAAAGAGCCATGTCGGAGGGGGGTACCGTGGCCACGCCGGTCCTCGTCACAACCCGTATTGTGCGGGTTGAATCTCCCTCCGTCCTTTTCAGACCCGTCCCGCTGCGCCGCTTCCGCGGCTCGTCCGGCGGTGACGCTGCCCGTACTCTCCGCGCCCATCCGATCCTCCGGGAGGAGTCATGGACATGAGCCTGAACGCATCGCCCTGGCCGCCGGCCCGGGTCTCGGACGCTCAGGTTCGGCCGGGCGCTTCCGAGAACCCCGCCGCGACCGCTCCCAAGAACCCACTGGAGACCACCCTCGAGCTCATCGGGGACCGCTTCAAGACGCTCATCGTGTGGCACCTCTTCTGGGGCGCGCGGCCGTTCTGCGAGCTCATGCGCCTGACCACCGGCATCAGCAAGAAGTCGCTGCGCCAGGCCCTCGTGGAGATGGAGAGGCACGGGCTCGTGCGACGAGAGGTTCGTCGAGGGATCACCCGCCGGGCGGAGTACGTGCTCACGCCCCTCGGGGAGTCCCTCAAGCTGGTCGTGGGGACGATGTACGAGTGGGGCCTCAAGCAGCAGCAGGCCCGCCCCCGCTCAGCGCCTCTCTCCCCGGTGCGAGAGCTCACGCCCCGCGCGTGAACCCCTGATCGCCGGTCGCCCCTAGCGAAGCGCGGGCCGCAGCGCATCCGGACGCGGCTCGTATGGTTTCCAACGTCTGAGAAGGAGTGTTCGCAATGAAGACTCTCATCTGGCGGGGCCCGTGGATCGTCCTGGCCCTGCTCGCCGCTCTGGCCGCGCCCGCCTCGGCGCAGGTCTCGACCGGCAACATCTACGGCACGGTGACGGACGAGTCCGGAGCCGTCCTGCCCGGCGTCACCGTCGCGCTGAGCGGGCCCTACGGCACGAAGACCGTCACCACCGGCGCGCAGGGCGAGTTCCGATTCCTGAACCTCGACCAGGGCCGCTACACGCTCAAGACGACGCTCACCGGCTTCGGCCACCAGTCCCGTGACATCACCGTCAACACCGGCTCGAACATCAACCTCGAGTTCAAGATGAAGGTGGCGCAGGTCGAGGAGACGGTCACGATCACGGCCGAGGCGCCCATCGTGGACTCCAAGAAGGTCGGGACGTCCACCACGATCACGAAGGAAGAGATCGCGGAGATCCCGAACGCCCGCGACCCCTGGGCCATGCTGCGCACAGTGCCCGGCGTGATCATGGACCGCGTGAACATCGGCGGGAACGAGAACGGCCAGCAGGCCAACTTCGTGGGCAAGGGCGACAACGGCGACAACACGATGTGGAACCTCGACGGCGTCGTGATCACGGACAGCGGCGCGGTCGGCGCGTCGCCGACCTACTACGACTTCGACGCGTTCGAGGAGATCTCGATCTCCACCGGCGGCAGCGACCTCCGCACCCAGACCGGCGGCATCGGGATCAACCTCGTGACCCGCCGGGGCACGAACAAGTTCCGCGGCTCCGCCCACGGATATCTGACCCACGACGACTTCCAGTCCACCAATCTCCCCGACGAGCTCGTGGGCGACCCCCGGCTCAAGGGCTCGGACAAGGGCGACCACATCCAGCAGATCTCCGACTACGGCTTCGAGCTCGGCGGGCCCATCGTCAAGGACAAGCTCTGGTTCTACGGATCGTGGGGCAAGCAGGACGTCCGCCTCACCCGCATCACCCAGACCGCCGACAAGACGAAGCTCACGAGCTACAACGTCAAGCTCAACTGGCAGCCCGCGGCCAACGACATGGTGTCCGTCTTCCACTTCAACGGCCAGAAGGAGAAGGACGGCCGCGCCGTGGGAATCGGCACCCAGGAGGACGACAGCTTCCTCTGGGACCAGAGCAACCTCTACGCGGGCGGACCCCACGGGTTCACGAAGGCGGAGTGGAACCACACGTTCAGCCCCAAGTTCTTCCTGAGCACGAAGTACTCGTACTACAACACCGGGTTCTTCCTGCATCCGCGCGGCGGCGACGTCAACGGCACCGTGGACTTCGACAACGGCGTCGCCCACGGGTCCTACTACCGCGTCGACAACACGCGGCCCGCGCACACCGTGAACCTCGACGCCAACTACTACAAGGCGGCCACCGGCGGCGGACACGAGTTCAAGTTCGGATTCGGCTACCGCAAGTTCAACGTCACGAGCGACACCCACTGGGGCGGCAACCAGCTCTTCTCCTACGTGAGCGGCGGCACCGGCTACACGCACGTCTCCCGCGACGCGCAGAACAAGACGCAGGCGGACTACTGGAGCGGGTACGCCGGCGACACGTTCACCAAGGGCCGGATGACCCTGAACCTCGGCGTGCGCTGGGACAAGCAGACGAGCGAGAACCTGCCCTCGAGCGTGCCCGGCAACGCGAGCTTCCCGAACATCCTCGGCCCGATCAATTTCGACGGGAACACGCCGAAGATCGAGTGGAACGACTTCTCGCCGCGCGTCGGCGTCACGGTGGCCCTCGACGAGTCGAGGAAGACGGCGCTCCGCGCCTCCTACGCGCGCTACGCGAGCCAGCTCCCCGCGGGCCAGGCCTCGTTCCTCGCCCCCACACCGTCGCCGGGGGCGTACTTCGCGTACCTCTGGGACGACAACAACCACGACGGCTTCGCCCAGCCGAGCGAGGTGAGGACCGACCTCGGCCTCCAGTACTTCAACTACGTCAACGTGAACGATCCCAACGGGCCGAGCCCCAACCACCTCGCATCGGACTACAGCGCGCAGCACGACAGCGAGTTCATCGTGGGCCTCGACCGCGAGCTCGCGGCCGACTTCGCGGTGAGCCTCGCCTACACGTACCGGCGCACCACGGACGTCACGGGTTGGACGCCGCGTACGGGCTTCACCGCGGCCGACTACACGACCGCGAGCTTCGCCCGCAACGGCTACACCGCCACCGGCTACGTGCCCGACGGCGACAAGGTGCTGGCGAGCGGAGGGTCGCGGACGCTCATGAACCGGCCGGACTACCATCGGCAGTTCAACGGCTTCGAGGCCTCGCTGATCAAGCGGCTCTCCCACAAGTGGATGGCGCGGGTGGCGTTCACGTACAACAACCCGCTCGAGTACGTCGACGGCCCCGGCGCGATCAGCAACCCGAGCCACACCGACACCGACCAGATCGGCAACTTCTCGCCCGTCTCCGGCCCGCTGCAGGACGGGGGCGAGTACCCGACCCGCTCGAGCGGCTCGGGCAAGGGGGACGCGTTCATCAACGCGAAGTGGCAGGTCATCGCCAACGCGCTGTGGCAGCTGCCCGCGGGCTTCGAGCTCTCGGGGGCGTTCTTCGGACGCGAAGGTCATCCGCGGCCGATCGTGTTCCGCCGCATCCTGGGCTTCGAGGGACCGATCCGCGTCCTCGCCGACCAGAACCAGCAGCTCGACACGGAGCGCCTGCCGGACGTCTACAACCTGGACCTGCGGCTCGCGAAGAACTTCAAGGTCGGCGGCTCGTCGATCCTGCTCAGCGCGGACCTGTTCAACGTGTTCAACGCAAACACCGAGCTGAGCCGCTTCCGCCAGGCGAGCTCGGCGGCCTACAACAAGGAGACCGGGGCGGGTGCGTTCAACCGGCTCGACGAGATACTCAATCCGAGAGTGTTCAGATTGGGACTCAGGTTCCAGTTCTGACGTCACGGCCCCGGGGGGTTGCATCGTCGCTTCCCCCCGGGGTCGTTTTGCGTCTGTATTGCTAGAGTGGCGATAGGCCGACCTAGTCGATGATTCCCTCGAGCCGGTCCCGAAAAGCCGCCGGAGTCGCCGTCGCCGCCTTGAGTTTCGCGGGAGCCTGGGTCTGGACTGCGCGACCGGCCAAACGCAGTCTCCTCCTCGTAACCATCGACACG
>JBKPBQ010000307.1:0-3749 GCA_046726955.1 Acidobacteriota bacterium | reverse complement strand
CGCCCCCGCCGCCGAGAAGGCGGGGATCGTCCTCGGCCTCGAGAACACGATCTCGGCCAAGGACAACGTGCGGATCATGGAGCGCGCCCACTCGCCCGCCGTCCTCACGTACTACGACGTCGGCAACTCCACGAAGGGCGGGTTCAACGTCGTCGAGGAGATCCGCTGGCTGGGCAAGAGCCGGATCTGCGAGATGCACCTCAAGGACAACCCGCACTACCTCGGAGAGGGGACGATCGACTTCCCGGCCGTGGTCAAGGCCCTCGCGGACATCGGCTTCTCGGACTGGGCCGAGCTCGAGACCGAGAGCCCGACCGGCGACATCCCCGCGGACATGGGCCGAAACCTGAAGTACATCAGGGGACTGATGTCAGGTGAGCACTGAGCGAGCGGGCGCGTTAGGTACGGCTGGCCAGGCCCTCACTTCTTCTGCACCGTCAGGTTTTCCCACACCTCGATTGCGGCGCCGAGGGACCCGAAGTTGCCCACAACCAGGTCCACGTCTCCGTCGTGGTCGTAGTCGGCGGCGTCCACGGTGACGTGGCGCCCGCCCACTTCCAGCGTGCGCCGCTCGAAGCGGCCGCGCGCGGTCTGCTCCAGCCACACCAGCGACGGCAGCGGCGGGCGAGGCCCCTGGTCCGTGCGCCGGGGCTCGGGCACGTAGGCCACGGCCACGATGTCGGGGTCACCGTCGCCGTCGAGGTCGACCGCCAGGGCGCGCTCCACGCCCGGCAGGTTGGCGAGGGTGTGCTCGGTGAACGGGAAGACGCCGCGATTCTCCAGCCACTGGATGCCGTGATAGGGCTTGATGAGGAAGTCGTCGAGCATGTCGCCGTGGGTGAGGACGACGTCCTGGTCCCCGTCGCCGTCGAGGTCTAAGACGTCGATCCCGGACGACCCCCAGGCGGGGTGAGGTGCAGTGTAGAGGGTCTGGGGAGAAAAGCCGGCGGGCTGGTTCAGGAAGGCCACCACCGTCTCGTAATGCTGCGAGAACACGGTGACCACGTCGGGCCGGCCGTCGTGGTCGAGGTCGACGACCGGCACGTGAATGGAACCGGGCCGCGGGTCGAGCATTCGCGGCGCGAAGACGGGGTTGGACCAGTCCCGCGTCTTGTTCTCGAGCAGGAGGAGCGAGCCGACCTGGCGCCAGCCGAAGGCGGCCACCACCAAGTCGAGGTCGCCGTCACCGTCGAAGTCCGCCGCCTCCACGTCCGCGACCCGGGGTAGTCCGGCGGCGAGCGTGCGCTTGCGGTAGCTACCGTCCTCTTGCCGTTGCAGCCAGACGACGCTGCCTTTCAGGTGATCGCCGGGCGGGACGTCTCCCAGATCGGCGACGAGGAGGTCCATTCGCCCGTCGCGGTCGAGATCAACGACCGCCGTGTGGCAGGGCGCGGCCACCCTCCCGATCACTGAGAGGCCGCGCTCGGGTGCGGTAGGCGATCCCCGCAGGACCAGCCCGTGGGTCATGTCCGTGGCGACCACCTGCAGCTCGCCCTTGCCGTCCAGGTCCAGGAAGCGGACGTTCGAGACGAACGGCTTCGAGTCCCCGCCGGGCAGAGCGAAGGCGTGACGGGCGAACCGGGGCGAGTGGTCGCCCACGGGCGGCCAGGGCTCGGGCGCGGGAAGGCTCACCGGCGCGCGGGACTTGTAGAAGCGCTCGACGGCGTCCACGTCGAAATCGGGCAGAGTCGCCTTGGTGCCTTCGGGCCTGCCGATGCCCGCCATGTTCAAGCCAGCCATCTCGTAGATCGTGGCCGTCCAGGCTTCGCGGGGCAGGATGTCCGGTGGAGGGAATGCGTGACAGCGGGTGCAGGCCTGGCGTGCCGTCTGCTCGTCTGACGTGCTTTGCGCCGAGACCGGCGGCTCGCGCGGCACCTCGGCTCCGCCCAGGGACGCCCAAGCACCGGCAACGACCAGCACCGCCCCGGGCCACCAGCGGCAACCGTCTCGGAACGACATCAGTAAGGCCGCACTTCGATCACCCGCCGGAACTCCTCCGCCCTCTGCTCGAGCATGACCTTGAGCTCTTCGACGCGCTTCTCCTGGGTCTCCCGGCGGGCGTCCCGCGTCCTCTGATACAGGGCCAGCAGGTGCAGGTTGCCGAGATAGTTGTCGGGGTCCAGCTCCAGGCATCGCTGCAGGTCCTTCTCGGCCGACTCCCGCTCCCTCTTGCGAAAATGGAGCAGGCCGCGCTCCGCCCACGCGTCCGCGTACGACGGGTTGATGGCGAGCGCCTTATCCACGAGCTGGAGGGCCTGGTCCGGGTCGTCCTCCTCGCGCGCGATCCGGGCCAGGAAGTAGTTGGCCGCGGCGGCGGTGGGCGGGCTCTGGGCGGCCCGCGCGAGCTCGGGCCGCGCCGCCCTGAAGTCCCCCGCCTTGAACCAGGCCAGGCCCACCGCGAGCGCGCCCCGCGGATCGTCTGCTTCGAGCCCGGCGTACTTACGGAAGTAAGGCACCGCCTCCGAGGGATCGCGCCGTTGCAGGCACACCGCTCCCATCGCGTAGTTGATGGCGGCGTTGTCGGGGTCGAGACGCACCGCCTCTTTCAGGGAGTTGTAGGCTTCGGTGCCCAGCTCGAGCTCGACGCAGATCATCCCGAACAAGAAGTGGACGCGCGCGTTCTTCGGCTCCAGCTCACGGGCGTGGGCCAGGTAGCCGAGAGCGCCGCGAGGGTCGCGCCCCCGCTGCGCCACGCGCGCGAGGTCGAGGAGGAGGGACACCGAGTCCGGACGGGCGGCGGCCGCGGCCTCGAGCGCGTCCCGCGCGGCGGCGAGCTGGCCCCCTTTCTCGTACGCGGCTCCCAGGCGCTGCAGGCCTTCGGCGGAGAGAAGCCCGCGCGCGCGGACTCTCTCGAGCAGCCGGACTCCCAGATCGTCCCCTCCGTGCGCGGCGAGGGCGGGAAGGATCATGAGCACGTCCGCCTCCGCGAGGTCGGGCCGCACGAGCAGGGCGTCAGTCACGCGTTCCGCCTCGCCCCTGTGCCCGGCGCCCAGCGCTGCGGCGAGGCGAACCGCCAGCACCTGGGCGCGCTGCCGCTGGTCTTCGGGCAGCCGCGACACGCGCTCCAACGAGCGCCCGAAATCGCCGGTGGCCTGGAGCAGGACCGCGCTCTGGTAGAGCGACTCGGGCTGGGCCGGCTCGTAGGCGAGCACGCTGTCGTAGGCGGCGAGTGCCTTCCGCATCCCCTCCGGGTCGCGGCCGGCGTTCTCCTGGTACAACCGGCCCAGGTTCAGGTAGGCGTCGGTGAAGCGCGGCGCCGCGCGCACCGCCTTGGAGAAGGCGGCCTCCGCGGCTTCGTAGTGGCCCTCCTGCGCCTCGACCACGCCGAGGAAGTTCTGCAGAAGCGGGTGCGACGGGAAGTCGCGCAGCGCGCGCGTCAGCTCTTCGCGCGCAGCGTCCCGCTCGCCGCGCTCGAGGAGCGCTTGGACGCGGGACAAGGCGTCGTCCAGCGCTCCCGCCTGCACGAGCGCCGGCAGGGAGAGCACCAGACAGAGGAGGAACCGGCCGGTCATGGCGCGAGCTCATTCTAGCGGGCCCCTTCTTTCGCCGCATCGCCCGCCCTATACTCGCGGGATCCGCGAATGCGTGGCTCTCGCGCTCTCCTTCTCGTCGCTTTTTTTCCCGGGGTGCAACCGGCCTTCACGCAGGAAGGCCCAGGGCCGGAGGCCACCTTCCAGAGGGGTGTAGAAGCGTTGAAGGCGGGCCGCCTCGACGAGGCGGAGGCGGCCTTCCGCCGAGTGCTGCAGGAG
>JBKPBQ010000306.1:0-17746 GCA_046726955.1 Acidobacteriota bacterium | reverse complement strand
CCGTGGGGGCGGTGCGCGTGGGGTACTGGGACGACAGGGTAGTCGTCAACCCGTCCACGGCCGACCTCAAGACGAAGAGCAAGCTCAACCTGTTGGTAGCCGGCACCGCCGACGCGATCGTGATGGTGGAGTCGGGCGCGCAGGAGATCTCCGAGGCCACGATGGTCCAGGCCCTCACCGAGGGCCACGCCGCGATCAAGAAGATCGTGGCCCTCCAGGTGGAGCTCCGGAACCGGGTGGGCAAGCCCAAGCGCGCGGTGGTCAAGAAGACGATCGACCCCGCCCTCGTCTCCGAGATCGAGAACGCGATGGGGCCGGCGCTCTACGAGGCGATGCGGAAGAGGAACAAGCTCGAGATGTACGCGAAGATGAAGGAGGTCCGCGACGCCTACGCGGCTTCCATCCCCGAGGACCAGGCCGAGAAGAAGGCGTCGGTCAACGCGGTCTACGACGGCCTCCGCGAGAAGATCCTGCGGCAGGAGATCCTGGGCAACGGCCGGCGGCTCGACTCTCGCCGCTTCGACGAGATCCGGCCCATCACCTCCGAGGTCGGCGTCCTTCCCCGCACCCACGGCTCGTCCCTGTTCACGCGCGGCGAGACGCAGGCGCTCGTCACGGTCACCCTCGGCACCTCCGAGGACTCGCAGATCATCGACACCGTGCAGGAAGCCGAGTACCGCAAGCGCTTCATGCTCCACTACAACTTCCCGCCGTTCTCGGTCGGCGAGGTGAAGTTCCTGCGCGGCCCCGGCCGCCGCGAGATCGGCCACGGCGCCCTCGCCGAGCGCGCGCTCCGCGTGATGCTCCCCGACGAGGAGGGCTTCCCCTACACGATCCGCATCGTGTCCGACATCCTCGAGTCGAACGGGTCGTCGTCCATGGCCTCGATCTGCGGGGGGACACTCGCCCTCATGGACGCCGGGGTGCCCATCAAGAGCCCGGTGGCGGGTGTGGCCATGGGCCTCGTGAAGGAGGGCGACCGCTGGGCGGTCCTCTCCGACATCGCGGGCGAGGAAGACCATTACGGCGACATGGACTTCAAGGTCGCGGGGACGCGGGCCGGCATCACTGCCCTGCAGATGGACATCAAGATCGGCGGGATCACCGCCGAGATCATGGCCCAGGCCCTCGAGCAGGCCCGGCAGGGCCGGCTCTGGATCCTCGACCGCATGGCCGAAGCGCTGGCGCAGCCGCGCCCGGACATCAGCGCCTACGCGCCGCGCATCATCACGATCCGGGTGCCCGTGGACAAGATCCGCGACATCATCGGGCCGGGCGGCAAGATGATCCGCTCGATCGTCGAGCGGACGGGCTGCAAGATCGACGTGGAGGACGACGGGCGCGTGTCGATCGCCTCGGTGGACGAGGCCGCGGCCAAGAAGGCCGTGGCCATCATCGAGGAGCTCACCGCGACCGCGGAGCTCAACAAGACGTACCTGGGCAAGGTCGTCCGCGTGGTGGACTTCGGCGCCTTCGTGGAGATCCTGCCCGGTACCGACGGCCTCCTGCACGTCTCGGAGATGGCCCACCACCGCGTGAAGGACGTGCGCAGCGAGGTCAAGGAAGGCGACCAGATCCTCGTCAAGGTGGTGAGCATCGATCCCTCGGGCAAGATCCGCCTGTCGCGCAAGGCACTCATCGAGGAGGCGCAGGGCGGCCAGCCCGGCGAGGGCGGCGGCGAGTCCGGCGGCGGCCAGGCGCAGAGTCAGCACGGCGACCACGGCCGTCCCCGCGAGCAGCGCGGCGAGTACCGCGGCCATCGCGAGCAGCGCGGCGGCGACCGCCATCGCGATCGGGACCACGCCCGCGGCGGACACCGGGGGCGGTGAAGTGCGGGGCGTGAAGCGGGCTCTGCTTCCGCTTATCGCCCTCGTGGTCGGCGGCGCTACCACTGCCGCCGACCGCTTCGACCTCCTCGTCTCGAAGGGCGGCTTTCGGCCCGCGCGCCTGGCGGTGAGACGGGGAGAGCCGGTTCGCCTCAACGTCACGAGTGCCGACGGCGAGCACTGTTTCGCGCTCGACGCCTTTCGGGTGGAGAAACGGGTGGTGCCCGGCCGCACGACCGTCGTGGACCTCACTCCCGACCGCCCGGGGACCTTTCCCTTCTACGACTGTCTGGCGCCGGAGCGCACCGGCGAGCTCGTGGTCTCCGAATAAGGGCGTAGCCTGGTCGGGGACGCCGTTTCCAACGGATCGTTCTTGTCCGAAGTCCAGACGCCCGGGCCGAGTCGTTCAAGCCGAATCGACTGATTCCAAAAGGGTTATGGCCGGCAGTCCCTTGCAAGTAGGGCGCCGACATCGCCTTCATGCTCCAGACGGGAGGCGTCCGGCTCGACCACGAGATCGAGCGGTACGACGGCACCACGGGGACGCTCGTCGCCTGCGTGCGCATCCCGTCGCTGCCCGCCGCCAACACGACGATCTTCATCTGCTACGGCGCCTCGATCGTGAGCTACGTGGGTCACGGAGGCACGGTGGTGTGGGCTTCCGAGAACTTCTTCAACTACCAGGACGTTTCCGCCCTTGCGCTCCAGGCGCAGCAGCCCTTCCTCGTGACCGCGAACTGCCTGAACGGCTTCTTCCAGTTCCCGCCCATGGACTCGCTTTCCGAAGCCCTGCTCAAGGCGCCGGGAAAGGGCGTCATCGGCGCCTTCTCGCCCACGGGGCTGAGCGTCGACGAGCCGGCGCACCGGTTCCACGAGGCGCTCCTGCAGGAGATCGTCTCCGGGGAGCACGCGCGGCTCGGCGACGCCGTGCTCGCCGCCCAGGAGTCGTACGCGCAGGCGGGCGTCTTCCCCGAGCTCCTTTCGGTCTACCACCTCCTCGGCGACCCGGCGACGACCATCCGCTAGAGCCGTTCGCTTCCGCCGGCGACGAAGGCCCGCAGCCCGCAAATGCACTTGGGCTAGAATCGCCAGCGTTGAACTACGCCTTCCTGATCGACAACCGCAAGTGCATCGGCTGCCACGCGTGCTCGGTGGCGTGCAAGGTCGAGCACGAGGTGCCGCTCGGCGTCGCCCGGACCTGGGTGAAGTACGTCGAGAAGGGGGAGTTCCCGGAGACGCGGCGGACGTTCACCGTCACCCGCTGCAATCACTGCGAGGACGCGCCCTGCGTCGAGATCTGCCCGACCACCGCGCTCTACCGGCGGAAGGACGGGATCGTCGACTTCGACAACCGCCGGTGCATCGGGTGCAAGGCCTGCATGCAGGGGTGCCCCTACGACGCGCTCTACATCGACCCGCGCACGGAGACCGCGGCGAAGTGCAACTTCTGCGCCCACAAGGTCGAGGTCGGGCTCGAGCCGCCGTGCGTGACCGTCTGCCCTACGCAGGCGATCGTTGCGGGGGACCTCGACGATCCGCGCTCGACGATCGTCCACCTGAAGGGACGCATCCCGGTCCAAGTGCGCAAGCCCGAGAAGGGTACGCGTCCCAAGGTCTTCTACATCGAGGGCGACGCCTCGGCGCTCGTGCCCGCGGCCGCCCCACCCCCGTCCGACTACATGTGGGCCCAGGCCCCGCAGGCCATGGCGATCGCCCCCACGGAGGAGGCCGGCGCGCCGCGCCGCACGTACGGCGTGCGCGAGCAGCACCGCAACTCGTGGGGCTGGAAGGTCTCGGCCTATCTCTGGACGAAGTCGATCGCCGCCGGCTCGTTCCTGGTGCCCGCGCTCGTCTGGATGCCGCGACAGCCCCCGCCGGCCGCGGCGTCGCTCGCCGCCCTCTTCTTCCTGGGGCTGACCGGCCTGCTGCTCATCGCCGACCTTCGGCAGCCCCGTCGCTTTCTCTGGACGCTCACGAAGCCGCAGTGGAGCTCCTGGCTCACGCGCGGGTCGTACGTCATCGCGGCCTACGGGGGGATGCTCTCCCTCGACTTCCTCTCCGCGCTCGGCCTCTTCCGCCTCCCGTCGATCGCGTACGTCACCACGGCCCTCCTCGCCGCGTTCACCGCGCTCTACACCGCCTTCCTCTTCGGACAGGCCAAGGGCCGCGACCTCTGGCAGTCGAGCCTCCTCGGCCCGCACCTCGTCGTCCAGGCGCTCGTGGCAGGAGCCGCGCTCTTCGAGCCGGAGTGGCTGCGCTGGCTCCTTCCCCTGAACGGCCTGCTCGTGGGGGGGGAAGTCTGGGGCCGGCACGCGACCGAGGACGCGCGCCGCGCGGCCCACCTCATCCAGGGCGACGTCCGCTTCACGACCGGCGTGCTCGCGGTGGGACATCTCCTGCCGCTCGCGCTCCTCTGGTCGTCGCCAGAGCTCGGCGCGGTCGCGGGCAGCTTCGCCCTGGCCGGGCTCCTCCTCTGGGAGCACCTCTTCGTGCAGGCCCCGCAGCAGGTACCTAACGCATGACGATCGAGCGGTTGTCGCCAGGCTCGTCGCTGCAGGCCTACCCGCCGGCCGAGAAGTGGGACGACTGGCGCGAATACGATCCGCGCGAGTGGCCGCGGCGCGTGGAGCGCCGGTACTCTCTCGTCCCCACGATCTGCTTCAACTGCGAGGCCGCCTGCGGGCTACTCGCCTACGTGGACCAGGAGACGCTGCGCATCCGGAAGTTCGAGGGCAACCCGCTGCACCCGGCGTCCCGCGGCCGCAACTGCGCCAAGGGGCCCGCGACCATCAACCAGATCCACGACCCGGAGCGCATCCTCTACCCGCAGCGCCGCGCCGGGAAGCGCGGCGGGGGAGAGTGGAAGCGCGTGGGCTGGGACGAGGTCCTCGACGACATCGGGGCACGGATCCGCAAGGCGTTTCAGGAAGGCCGGCGCAACGAGGTCATGTACCACGTGGGCCGGCCGGGCCACGAGCGGGCGATGGACCGCGTCCTCAAGGCCTGGGGCATCGACGGCCACAACTCGCACACGAACGTTTGCTCGGCGTCGGCGCGGCTCGGCTACGCGCTCTGGAGCGGCTACGACCGGCCCAGCCCCGACCACGCGAACGCCCGCTTCATCCTCCTGCTCTCCTCCCACCTGGAGACCGGCCACTACTTCAACCCCCACGCCCAGCGGATCGTGGAGGGAAAGCTCCGCGGGGCGAAGCTCGCGGTCATGGATCCTCGGCTCTCGAACACCGCCTCCGCCGCCGACTACTGGCTGCCCACGTACCCGGGCAGCGAGGCCGCGGTCCTGCTCGCCATGGCGAGGGTGATCCTCGACGAGGGCCTGGCCGACCTCGATTACGTGGAGCGCTGGACGAACTGGCGGGAGTACATGGCGGCCCGGCGCGCGAGCGAGGAGCCGACGTTCGCCGCTTTCCTGGCCGCGCTCGGCGAGGAGTACCGGGAGTTCACGCCGGCCTTCGCGGAGGCGGAGAGCGGCGTGCCGCGCGACCGCATCGTGGAGGTGGCGCGGCTCGTCGGTCGGGCGCGGGGCGCCTTCGCGTCCCACGTCTGGCGCGGAACCGCGGCGGGAAACCTCGGGGGCTGGCAGGTCGCGCGCGCTCTCCAGCTCCTGACCGTGCTCACGGCGAGCGTCGGCACGCGCGGCGGCACGTCGCCCCACGCCTGGAACAAGTACAAGCCGACGTTCTGGGAGGAGCCGCCGGGGCAGAAGGAGTGGAACGAGCTGCTCTTCCCGCCGGAGTGGCCGCTCAGCCACTACGAGATGTCGTTCCTGCTCCCGCACCTCCTGAAGGAGGGCCGGGGCCGGCTCGACACTTACTTCACGCGCGTATACAACCCCGTCTGGACGAACCCGGACGGGGCGACGTGGATGGAGGTGCTGGCCGACGAGTCGCTCGTGGGCCTCCACGCCGCGCTGACGCCGACCTGGAGCGAGACCGCGGTCTTCGCCGATTACGTCCTGCCCATGGGCCACGCGGGAGAGCGCCACGACATCCAGAGCCAGGAGACGCACTCCGGCCGCTGGGTCAGCTTCCGCCAGCCCGTGCTGCGCGCGGCCCGCGAGCGCCGTGGCGAGACGTTCCGCTTCACCTACGAGGCGAACCCGGGCCAGGTCTGGGAGGAGGACGAGTTCTGGATCGAGCTGTCGTGGCGGATCGATCCGGACGGCGCGCTCGGCGTCCGGCGCTTCTTCGAGTCCCCCTACCGCGCGGGGGAGAAGCTCACCGTCCACGAGTACTACCAGTGGATCTTCGAGAACTCGGTGCCGGGTCTTCCCGCGGCGGCGGCGAAGCAAGGCCTCACGCCGCTCGACTACATGCGGCGCTACGGCGCCTTCCTCATCGAGGACGAGATCCGGGAGCTCCAGGCGAAGCCGGTGAGCGTGCCGCCGGGGGCCGCGACCGATCCCGGTACGGGCGTCATCCGATCGGGCGGGAAGGTCGTGGGCGTGGAGATCGCGGGCCAGCCCGTGGCGGGGTTCCCGACGCCGTCGCGGAAGCTCGAGATCTACTCGCGAACGCTGGAGGAGTGGGGCTGGGCGGAGGAGGCGCTTCCCGGCTACGTGCGAAGCCACATCCACCGGCGCGCGCTCGACGCCGGCAGGGGCGAGCTCGTCCTCGTGCCCACCTTCCGCCTGCCCACGCTCATCCACACGCGCAGCGGAAACGCGAAGTACCTGAACGAGATCTCGCACAAGAACCCGCTCTGGATCCACACGAGCGACGCGCGCCGGCTCGGGCTCGCGTCGGGCGACCTCGTGAGGGTGCAGACGGAGATCGGCCACTTCGTCAACCGGGCCTGGGTGACGGAAGCGATCGCGCCGGGAGTCGTCGCCTGCTCGCACCACCTCGGCCGCTGGCGCCTGCGCGAGGGCGAGGGCAGCCGCTGGTCGTCCTCGCGAGTGACGCTCGAGCGGCGGGACGGCACGATCCTGCTGCGGCAGGTGGAGGGCGTGGGTCCCTTCGCGAGCGCCGACCCCGACTCCAGCCGGATCTGGTGGAGCGACGGCGGCGTCCACCAGAACCTCGCCTTCCCCGTGCACCCCGATCCCGTCTCCGGCATGCACTGCTGGCACCAGAAGGTCGTGGTCACGCGCGCGCGCCCGGAGGACCGCTACGGCGACGTCTTCGTGGACACCGCCCGCTCGATGGAGGTCTACCGCGAGTGGCGGGCGAAGGCGCGCCCGGGTCCCGGCCCGGGCGGGCTGCGCCGTCCGCTGTGGCTGGATCGTCCGCTCCGGCCCGCCGACGAGATGTTCCGCGCGTGAGGCGGTGATCCTCGACGTCACGTTCGCGGGCTGCGCGATCGGAGCGGCGGTCCTCGTCTATCGCTACGACCTCTACGACCAGGAGCCGGTGCCGGTCGTCGCCCTCGCCGCGGCCATGGGTGCAGCCGGGATGGCGGGAGCGGGGTGGCTGGAGGCCGTGACGTTCCGGACGTTCGACCTCCGGTCCCCGATGGCCTTCGCGACGGTCGGCGCGGTCTGCGAGGAGGCGGCCAAGCTGCTGGTGGTCGCCCTCCTCGCGCTCTGGGCCCGCTCCTTCAACGACCCGATGGACGGCCTGATCTACGGCTCGATGGCCGGTCTGGGAGCCGCCGTGGAGGAGGGGATCGCGGTCCTCCACGCGACACCGGACGCCGCACGCGCCCTCCCCGTCGAGGAGCTGGTCCGTCTCTGCGGCCACCTCGTCATGGGCGGCATCGGCGGCTTCGGGACCGGATGCCTCTTCCACGGGCGCCGCCGATGGAAGCTGGCCGTGGCCGCGTCGTTCCTCGCGGCCGTCCTCCTCCATTTCGGATGGGACCTCGCCGCTCTCCGCGCGGAGTCCGGGGGGCCGATGGCCGAGCGTGAGATGCTCCTCGGCGCGGGCCTGATGCTCATGGGCATGCTGCTCTACGGACGGCTCGTGGTGCTGGGCTCCCGCTGGTCGATGGAGCTCTTCGCCCCCGGCACACCGCAGAGGTTCTGGCGCTGGCTCTAGTGAGTCTCCGCTAGCGCCGGCGCGAGCCGGCGTCGCGACGGCTTCCCTTCGTCAGATCCGGCGATCCCGGCGCGTAGGTCCGGCAGCAGCGGCCGCCCGCGGCCTTGGCCGCGAACATCGCGGCGTCGGCACGGGCGAGCAGCTCCTCGGCGCTCGTGCCGTGGTTCGGGATCAGGGCGATGCCGATGCTCGCCCCCGTGACGATCT
Organism: Acidobacteriota bacterium; assembly: GCA_046726955.1. Taxonomy (GTDB): domain Bacteria; phylum Acidobacteriota; class Vicinamibacteria; order Fen-336; family Fen-336; genus CAVPGH01. Next base: position 9,717 of record JBKPBQ010000306.1, on the reverse strand, counting down.
TCCTCCCCTCGATGTCGATCGCGTGCGCGCCGATCTCCTTCACGAGCTGGTCGGCGACCGCGGAGGCCTGGCTGCCGTCGGCGCGCGGCAGCAGGACCGCGAACTCGTCGCCCCCCAGACGGCCCATGACGTCGCTCTCGCGCAGCCGTCCCCGCAGGAGCCGGGCCAGACTGGCGAGAACGCGGTCGCCGGAGGCGTGGCCCAGGCGGTCGTTGATGGCCTTGAAGTCGTCCAGGTCGACGAAGAGGAGGGCCGCCGGGGAGTCGTAGCGCAGGGCCTTGGCGATCTGGTGAGCGAGCTCCTCCTTGAAGCGCCGCCGGCTGAGCACCTCCGTGAGGGAGTCGTAGTCGGCGAGGTGCAGTAGCCGGGCTTCCAGGCGCTTGCGCTCCGTCACGACTCCCGCCACGGCGAGCGCGGTCGCCGAGCTCACGCCCATGAACGACTGCAGGAGGAGCAGCGACTCGTTCGGCGACGCGCGGGCGAACGAGCCGAACCCGCGGAGCGTGCCCGCGACCGCGATGGCGGCGAGGATAGCGGCGGCGGTGGCGGCCTCGCGGGTTCCGAGCCGGAACGCCGGCCAGAGGAGGACGGGCAGGCAGAGGAAGGTGACCGGATAGGGAGGTGTCCAACCCCCGAACATCAGGAGACCCGTCGCCACCACCGCGACGAGGATGAGCGCGGCTTCGGCTGCCTGGGGGGCGCTCCACCGCAGCCGCCACTCGGCGCTCCACAGCAGCACGAGGGGAGCCACCATGAGGGCGCCCACGACGTCGCCCAGCCACCACGTCGTCCACACGGCACCCTCGGTGCCGGGCCGCACGAACCCGCCTGCCAGGAGGCTCGCCACACCGATGGTCGCGCTGACCGTCGTGCTCACCCCGGCGGCGAGCACGGCGAACTTGAAGGTGTTCCACGACCGGTCCATGGCGTCGCGGCCGCCGGCGAAGCGGTTCACGAGGAATGCTCCGGTGACGGCTTCCAAGGTGTTCCCCGTCGCGATCCCCACCGACGTGGCAAAAGATCCCGCGGTCGTGAGGTTGGCCGCGAAGGCCGCCGCCCAGACGGCCGGCCACGCGCGGGTGCCCCAGACGAGGAGGGCGCCGAGGGCGATGCCGGTCGCCGGCCAGACGGGGCTGGCGCTCGGATGCAGGAAGGCGAGGCGGAGGCCGAGCTTCGCGGCGAGGAAGTAGACGACACCGATGGTCGCGAAGATGAGGAGCGGGCGGGCCGGCCGCGGTCCTTCCGCTCTCGACCCGAGCACGGGAGCGACGACCGTCAGGTCGCCGCGGGGAGCCGGATGCGGAACGTCGTGCCGGCTCCCGGCGCCGTCTTGAAGTCGATCTTCCCCTGGTGCCGCTCCACGATCATGAGGACCGTGGACAAGCCGAGACCCGTCCCCTTCCCGGCGGGCTTCGTGGTCACGAAGGGTTCGAAGACGGTGGGCTGGATGTGCTCGGGGATCCCCGGGCCCTCGTCGCTCACCGCGATCTCGACCTCGGGGCCCTTGAGCGCGGACGACACGGTGAGCTTGCCGCCCGTGCCCTCCATCGCGTGGACGGCGTTCACGGTCAGGTTGATGAGGGCCATCTCGAGCTGGTTCGAGACGCCGGTCACGCGCGGGAGGTCGGGGGCGAGGTTCTTCTCGAGGCGCACGCCGCCCTTCAGGATCTGGTAGTGGCAGAGCTCGAGGCTGCGCTCGATGAGCTCGTTGAGGGCGAGGGGCGACATATCCTCGTGGGACGGACGGCTGAACGCGAGCAGGCTCTGGGCGAGGCTCTTGATGCGCTCGGAGCCGCGGGCGATCGAGCTCAGCATCTCGCGCTGCGATCCGTCGAGCTGCTGCGCCTCCAGCAGCTCGAGGTTCCCCATGATGTAGGTGAGCGGGGTGTTCAGCTCGTGGGCGATTCCGGCCGCCATCTGGCCGATGGTCGCGAGCTTCTCGGACTGCAGGAGCTGCTTCTGGGCCTGCTGGAGCTCCTCGATCGTCCGCTGCTCGCGCTCGAACAGCTGCGCGTTCTCGATGGCGAGGGCGGCGTGGCGCGCCAGGGCCTCCGCCGCGCGCAGGCCGTCCGGGCTGAAGGGAGCCGAGGTCTCCTGGTTGTCCACGTAGATCGCGCCGAGGGCGCGGGGATAGCTCCCGCTCTTGTCCACTTCCGCGCGGGGTGAGCGCAGGGGAATACAGACGATCGTGCGCAGGTCGAGGGCCACGACGCTGTTCGCCGAGCCGAGCACGGGGTCGGCGAGGGCGTTGCCCGTGGCCACGATCTCTCCCGTCTCCAGCGCCCGCTTCACCACCGAGGTGGAGATCCCCCGACCGCCGTCCGCGAGCGGGGAGCGGTCGGCGGGGCCGCGGGCCGCGCGGAGGCGGAGCCCGACCACCGCCGGGTAGCGGGCGCCCTCCGCCGAGTTGTCCACGAGCAGGAGGAAGCCGCGCTCCGCGCCCGTGATCCTCATGACCGCGTCCAGCACCTGCTCGAGCACCTGGTTGAGGACGAGCGTCGAGTTCAGGGTCTGCACCACCGAGAGCAGGAGCTGGTGCTGCTCGATCCAGGGGAACTTCGCGACGACGGCGGTCGTGGTGTCGCCGCCCAGCAGCGAGAACTTCATGCTCACGTTGCCGAGCTGCACCTGGGCGCCCGGCGTCAGCTCCGTGCGTTGGACTTTCACCGCGTTGACGTAGATCCCGTGGAGGCTGCCCTGGTCCTCGATGAAGAAGCGGCCCTGGTCGAACTCGATGTGGGCGTGCGTCTTCGAGATCGAGGGCTCGTTGAGCGAGAGGTCGTTGCTGCGGGCGCGCCCGACCGTGTAGCTGCGGGGACGGAGGAAGCGGATCTTGTCCGGGACGTCTCCGCGCGTGACCTCGAGCACGGCCACCGCCATGCTGTTGCCACAATAGGCGCAGCGAGCCGCGTCCAGGGCGTTGTCCTTGCCGCACTTCGGGCAGAGCATCGAGGGGAGCTGATCATGACCGATCCGCTGCGCGGGCGTCAACGGACGTAGTCCCCTCGAGGTTGTAGGATCGCCGGCAACGATGGCGAACCCGTTCCGCGCCCCCGGTCCGCGAGCACCGCTCTGGGCCCTCGGACTCCTCCTGGTCGCGCGCCTGCCCGCCCTCCAGGACGTGGGGGTTCTCGCCGTGCTCCGCGGACCCCTCGGGCTCGTCCTCGTCCTCCTCGCTGTCCTCGTGGCGCTCACGCCGCTCTGGGCTCCCGCCGGCGCGCGACTGGTGCGGGCGGCGGCCGACACGCGGAGCGCCGTGCTGTTCGCCTCCGCGGCGGCTTTCCTGCTGGCCGTCGGTCTTCACTACACGAGCCAGCTCCGCGTCTCCGGCGACGAGCCGCACTACCTGATCCAGGCCCAGAGCCTCTGGCGCGACCACGACCTCGACCTCCGGAACAACTACGAAGGCGATGACTGGCGCGAGTACACGCCGGGCCCCGTCGCTCCGCACTACGGGGCGCCGCGTCGGGACGGCCGGCCGTTCCCCGCGCACAGTCCGGGCCTGCCGTTCCTGCTCGCGCCTTTCTACGCGCTCGGGGGAAGGACGGCCTGCGTGGTAATCCTCGCGCTCATGGCCGCGGGGACCGCGGTGCTCGCGCGCCGCCTCGCTCTTCGCATGAGCCAAGCACCCGAACCGGCGTTCCTCGCCTTCCTGGCCGCGCTCGGGCCGCCGCTCCTCTTCTACGCGTTCCACGTCTACACGGAGGCTCCCTCGGCGCTCGCCGTCGCCGGATCACTCGCCTTGCTGCTCGCAAACCCGGGAGCGGGCGGCGCCGCGCTCGCTGCTCTTCTCGCCGCCTCGCTTCCCTGGCTGCACGTCAAGATGATCCCCGCGGCCGCCGCGCTCGGAATCGTGGCTCTCCTGCGCCTGCGAGGGCGGCCGCGCCTCGTCTTCGTCGGCACCGCGGCCGCGATGGCCGTCGTGTTCTTCGCGTACTACCAGTCGGTGTTCGGCCATCCGACGCCTCTCGCCCTCTACGCCGGTCTGCCGGGCGAGGCGCAGATGAGCCCGCTGCCCGCGCTCTTCGGTCTCTTCCTCGACCGGTCGTTCGGCCTTCTCCCGCACGCACCGGTCTTCCTGCTCTCTCTTGCGGGGCTGAGCGCCTTCCTCAAGCGGCGGAGCGAAGCCTGGCCTCACCTCCTCGTGGGCGCGTGCGTCCTGGGCGCCGTCCTCACCTGGCGCATGTGGTGGGGCGGGCAGTGCCCGCCGGCGCGCTTCCTGGTGCCGCTCGTTCCGCTCCTCGCAGTCACCCTGGCAGCGCGGGCGGCCGAGGACGTGCGAGGGATCATGCGTTGGCGGTGGCCGCTCCTCGGGGGCGGGTATGCGCTCGCGCTGTTCATGGTCGCGGATCCGGGCCGCCTGCTGCTGCTGAACCGCGGCAACCGGCCGACGCGCCTCTGGGAGGCGCTCGGCGGAGGAGCGCCGCTCGGCCGCTATCTTCCGAGCCTCACGGACGTGGATGGCGTCGAGATCCGCGTGACGACCGTGTGGGTGGTGGCGCTGCTCGTGCTCTTCGTCCTCGACGGCCTCGCCGAGGACGACGACCGGATGGACCGGCTCTTCCGAGGGCTGGGCCTGCCCATCGTCCTGCTGGTGGCGATCGGTCTCGCGGTGGATCTCTGGGCCCGGGCCGGGGCGCCGGCGGGAGAGCCCACGCGGCGGGCCGCGGGGCTGGCGAGCGTTCGCAACGAACCTGGGGAGCGGGGCAGCGTAGTGTAGGGTGTGGGATCACGGTCCCCATGCGTGGGTGAAAGCGAGGTCTACGTGGCCGACTTGAACGTCGCGCGGCTGTCGGGAGAGACGCAGAAGCTGCCGGAGAAAGCCGTCGGGGAGCTCGCCCAGAAGCTTCGGGGTCTCCTCCTCCAGGCCGGCCACGAGCACTACGACCAGGCCCGCCGCGTCTGGAACGGCAACGTGGACCGCCGGCCCGCGCTCATCGCGCGCTGCGCGGGTGTCGCCGACGTCCTCGAGGCGGTGCGCTTCGCCCGCGACTACGAGCTCCTGGTCGCGATCCGCGGGGGCGGGCACAACGCCGCGGGCCACGGGACGTCCGACGGCGGGTTCGTGATCGACATGTCGTCGCTCAAGGGCATGCAGGTGGACCCGCGCAACCGGACGGCGCGAGCGCAAGCGGGGCTGCTCTGGCGCGAGTTCGATCGCGAGACCCAGGCCTTCGGCCTCGCCACCACAGGGGGCACGGTCTCGAACACCGGGGTCGCCGGCCTGACGCTGGGCGGCGGGCTCGGCTGGCTGATGGGGAAGCACGGCCTCTCCGTAGACAACCTGCTTTCGGTTGATGTGGTGACACCCGACGGCGAGTTCCGGCGCGCTTCGGCGTCCGAGAACGAAGACCTCTTCTGGGCGCTTCGCGGCGGCGGCGGCAACTTCGCGGTCGCCACGTCGCTCGAGTTCCGACTGCACCCGGTCGGTCCGCTCGTCCTCGGCGGCCTCGTCATCCATCCCCTGTCTGAAGCGCGCGCGGTCTTGCGCTTCTATCGCGAGTTCTGCGCCGGCCTGCCCGACGAGGCCGAGGCGTATGCGGCCATGCTCACGACCCCGGACGGCGCGAAGGTCGTAGCGCTCCTCCTCGGCTACAACGGTCCCATCCCCGAGGGAGAGAAGGTCTTCGCCCCCGCCCGCGCGTTCGGGAAGCCGGTGGCCGACCTCGTGCAGCCCATGCCCTACGCGGCCCGCAACGCGATGATCGACGATCCGAACGCCGTGCACGGGATCCAGCGCTACTGGAAGAGCGGCTTCACGCGCACGCTCGACGACGCGCTCATCGACACGCTCGTGGAAGGGGCGGGGGCGTTCCCGTCACCGGTGAGCGCCGTCGTGCTCTTCCGCGTGCACGGCGCGGCCACGCGGGTTCCCGTAGCCGACACCGCGTTCGGCCTTCGGGGCGAGCAGTGGGACCTGAACGTCGTGTCGCAATGGACCGACGCCGGCGATTCCGCGCGCCAGATCGACTGGACGCGGCAGTTCTGGGGACGGGTCGAGCCGCTCATATCGGGAAGCGCCTACGTCAATCACCTGGCGGGCGACGACCGGCCGGAGAAGGTGCGTGCCTCCTTCGGCCCGGGCTACGAGCGCCTGGTCGCGCTGAAGCGCAAGTACGACCCCAGGAACATGCTGCGGCTGAACGCGAACATCAGCCCGCGGTGAGGCCGGCGAAGTGATCGGGTGACAGGTTGACGGCCTGGCCGAACCCCAGGACCATCCGTCCTCCGCGCAGCTCGAGCCGGTAGAGCTGGAAGTCCGGAAGCTCGAGCGTCGTCGCGGCCTGGGGGAACCTTCGGAGGAACGTCCGCAGCGCTGCCGGCAGCTCGGAGCGGGAGGACGTGAGCGGATCCACGACGCCTTCGAGCTGCAGCCGCGGTACGCGCAACGGATCCATCTCCGCGCCGTCGGGCTCGTGGACGAGGCCGCTCCACGGCGCGCCCGCGACGAGGCCTCGAGTGTGCCGGGCGAGCGTCGAGGCCTGGACGTAGAGCGCACGGGCGTCCTCGGCCACGGCGTAGGGCAGGAGTCCCACGATGGGCTCTCCATCCGCCACCACACCGAGCGCGAGGAGACGCTGGCCGAGCAGCAGCTCCGCGAAGCGGGACGCCTGCTCGGGCGTCATCGCGGCAGCCGAACGCTACCGAGCCTGACTTTCACGTCGGCGTCGCCCTCCGCCACTACCGTCCGAACGCCGCGCGGATCCCCGCCTGGTAGCCGCGCTTCCAGGGCGTCAGGGATGGATCGTCCTGGTCCAGCGAATCGAGGATCTCGCTCAGCGTCAGGTGGTCCAGCTCGATCACGTTAAACGCCGTGCAGAATCCGTCCAAGTATGCCTTCGTCGTCGCGCTCATGGCTCCACTCCACCTGGGTTCCTCTCGCTGAGTCCGCCTCCCTCCACTGAAGACATACGCGGCCCGAGCGCAGAACTCCTGCAAAAATAGGTGTTTACCGAAGACGAAGCAGCCCCTTACAGGATTGGTCGGCGCCGCCGGCCGAGCGACGGAGCGTATACTCCCAGCGTAAGCAGCTTCGGCCCGGGGGGACTCGCGTCTCTCCCGATCCGCCGGGCCGGGGAGACCGAGCCATGACCGTTACCCAGGCCGGGGCCCCATCGGTGCGAGAGACCGTCGAGATCGTCTCCGACCAGCGTCTCCTGGTGGAGGGGCTCGAGAGAATCCTCGGCACTCAGCTCGCTCCCGCTCGCGGTGCGCGCGTCTCGAAAGCGGGGTCGGAGCGCATCGTCGTTCTCGACGCGACGCTCGACGACGCCTCGATCCGCTGCGGCGACCTCGTCCGGACCGGCCGGATCGTCATCCTGCTGGGCGTCCCCGACGACGAGTGCGCGCTGGCTGCGCTTCGCGCGGGCGCACGCGGCGTGCTCGGAAGAGATGCCGGGGGCGACGAGCTCGCTCGAGCCATTCGTGCCGTGGCGAGCGGCCAGGTATGGGCGCCTCGCCGGGTTCTCGTCCGCGCACTCAGCCTCTTGTCCGCGACCACCGCTGCGCCGGAAGGAGGACCAGGGCCGCTGACGCGCCGCGAGGAGCAGATCGTCGGCCATGCGCTCGGGGGCCTCAGCAACAAGGAGATCGCCGATCGCCTGGACATCCGGCCGTGCACCGTGAAGGCGCACCTGACGAGTGTCTTCCGGAAGCTCAGCGTGCGCGACCGCACCCAGCTCGTGGTCCGCTACCGACACGCTCACTCCTCGTCGGTACCGCCCCTCGCCACCCTCCGGAGAGTCTTCCTCCACGCGCGATCGATCGTGGGACGGCAGCTCATCTTCTATCTCGCGGGCCTCGGGGCGGCGACGGCGCTCGCGTGCGTCGCGTCGGCCGGACGGGACGAAGCTTCCGTCCCGGCGCCGCCCGCCGCCGAGCGAGTGGAACGCTTCGCGGCGGTAGTGGAGATTCCGCCTCGGGAGACCCGCGCGGGCGTCGTCTACTCCCCGACGTTCCGCATCGAGCCGTGAGCGAGAGGTCGGGGGCGGCCAACTGCGGCTGCCCCCGACCCTGCTTGCCTCCTTCGGGCCGGGACTAGGGGAGCCGGATCGCGCTGCGCCAGCCCGTGTAGCACTTGCCGTCACGAGCGCGGCCGAATTCCACGTAGCGGGCGTTCACGAGCGTGCTCAGCAGGGCGTAGTTCGTCGCGTGGAACCAGTTGTCGCAGGGCTCGTGAGGGAGCGTGTTGAAGTAGTCGCCGAAGCGCCCGTCGGACCGGTTGCGGTCGCCGGACGCGGTCAGGAAGACGGTGCCGAACGTGTTCCCCGGGGTGAAGTCGTCGTCGATTCCGACGAAGCCCCGGGCCGCCGTCCCCCCACCCCCGGCCCGGCCTCCGGACGCGATCGTCAGGCCGACGTCTCCGCGCTCGTTGGTCGTCACCGCGGGGAAGCCGAAGCAGAACGTGTTGTTGAAGATGTGGGGCTGGTCCACGAGCACCAGGTCCGTCTCGCGGAAGACCGCCGCCCGGACGTGCGCCTGCGTGGCGGCGCCGATGGGGGCGGAGTGCCAGTAGAAGCGCAGGAAGCCCCTGCCCACGGCGCCCCGCAGGCGGAACCCGGTGATCGTGAAGGCGGTGGGTCGCTCGATGAAGTCGAAGTTTCCCACGCCGCCCCGGCAATCGGGGTTGGAGAAGTTGGAAGCGGAGACGAGCCGCGTCACGGACGTCGGCGCCGCCGCCGCCTGGTTCCACCTGAAGATCCGGAAGACCGTGGGGCTGTCGAGCAGGCCCCAGTACATGTTCTCCCGCGTCCCCTGCGCGGGCACCACGACGCGCTGGCCAACTGCGCCGACGTAGGTGAAGGTGGTGGTCGCCGTCGCCAGGCAGTCGGACATCTGGTCGATGTTGAAGCGGCGCACCTGCGCGCCCAGCCAGACCTGGTCGCTCCGGACGTTGTTCGTCGTGAGGTAGAGGTGGTTGTTCGTGATCCCGAGGTGCGGGTAGTCGGGGACGACGTTGTTGGCGGCCCCTCCGGGATCGATGGTGTAGGAGCAGGCGTCGGCCAGGTCGAGCCGGCGTCGGACGAAGATCCGTACCACCCCGTTCGTCTGGGCGGCGTTCGTGTAGAGCCAGATCCGGAAGGTCACGCCGCGGCCCTGGTCGTAGATGATGTCGGGATCGCAGCAGGCGAAGGGCGCCTCCGCGGGACCGGCGGGGATGGGAATGCCGACGTAGGTCGAGCCTCCGTTCGTGGACAGCTCCTGGTGCGTGTTCCCCATGTACAGCACGAAGGGACCCTCGTTGCTCGCGACCGGCTCGGCGAGGGTGCTCGTGGTGTTCGCTCGGCTATTGCGGAAGTTGCGGCCGATCACGAACTGGCCGGGGACTGCCACCTCCGTGGTCGGAGCGTCGAGGGACGATTGGAGTTCGTCGAGCAAGCCGAGCTCAGTGGGGGGTGGGACGGCGAGGACGCGCTCGGGCAGGGCCGCGTCGACGCCGATGTCCGGGCCGCGCCCTTCGAGCGCCCGAGCCTCCATCTTCTCCCGTCTCTCGAGGTAGGACTGCCGGAGCGCCTCCAGCTCGCTCGACGATATCGCCGGAGCGGCGGCGGCCTCTCGCTCCAGCTCCGCAGGGTCGTCGGGCGCCAGCTCGCCGGTGACCACGTCGGCTTCGTGGCGGGTCGTCCGGGTCTGGCCGTGGGCTCCGGATACGAGAAGGCTCGCCCCCGCCGCCAGCGCGAGGTATGCCAGCGGAACCGCTCTCTTCTTCATTTTCAT
>JBKPBQ010000305.1:0-9212 GCA_046726955.1 Acidobacteriota bacterium | reverse complement strand
GTTCGGGGCGTCCACCCTCGGCGGCTACCGGCGCGAATCGGGCCGTCCGGCCGCGCCCAGGCGCAGCGTGCGGGCCGCGCTGCGCGACCTCGAGCGCGTCGGCAAGGACGGCATGAGCAAGGAGGCGTCGGCGACGCTCATCGAGAAGGCGCTGCACGACGTGTTCGGCGAGCTGGACGGCGACGACAGCGAGCGCGCCCGCGCGGTGGGAAGGCTGCGGGACGACGTGCACTTCGTTCGCTATGCCCCGCAGCTCGGCGACTACTCGGGGAAGCTGCGCGAGCTGGCGGCCCGGGCGGCGGACGTGGTGAACCGATGGGCCTGAGGGCGCGCGCGGCCGCTCTGGCGGCTCTTTTCTTGCTGGGCGCCGGGGCGTCGACACGCGCGGAGAGCGCGCCGGCGTCCGATCCCGAGTCCGTCTTCCGCGAGGCCAACGAGCTCGCCCGCGCCGGCGACTACCCGAAGGCAACCGCCCTCTACCAGCGGCTCGCGCAGGGAGGGGCGGAGAGCGCGTCCCTGTGGTGGAACTGGGGACAGGCGGCGGCGGCGCGCGGGGCCACGGGGGAGGCGCTCTGGGCGCTCCTGCGCGCACGCGAGCTCGACCCGGGCGATCGCGCGGTCCTCCGCGACATCGACCGGCTCCGCGAATCGGCGAACCTCGACCCCGCCGAGATCGCCCCGGAACCCCTGGCCGCGGCCGCGCGCCTGGCGAGACGCTTCCGCCTCGACCTCCTGGCCGTGCTGCTGCTGTCCCTATCCGTTCTCGCCCACGCGGTCGCGCGGCTCTCCCCCGCGGCGGGCTGGGCGCGCCCGGCTCTCTGGTCGTGCCTGCTCTTCGGGATCCTCGCCGCGGCGGCGCCCGCCGCGGGAGCGTTCGCGCGGCCGGTCGGGGTCGTCCTTCATCGCGGTGCGGCTCTCCTCGACGCGGCCTCTCCCACCGCGGAGTCCGTGGGCACGCTGCGCGAGGGCGAGGTCGTCCCCATCCTCGAGCGCAGCGGCGCCTACGTCCGCGTCGAGGACTCGTCGGGCGCGCGAGGCTGGGCGTCGGCGGAGGACATTCGGGGGCTCGCCGGGGAATCCTGAGCGGGCCCGGCCCGCCAGACCCTTCAAGCTTGCCGTAATCGAGGCGGGGCCTACTGCACCGTCCCCGTGAAGGGATGCGTCACGTGGACCGGAGCGGGGGAGGCGTGGTGATGGAAGAGGCGCCACCCCTCGGGCGTCCGCATGAAGATGTTCGTGGCCGCGGCCACGGAGAGGCCGACGTCGTCGTGGCTCTTGCTCGAGATGTTCTCCGTGCAGGTCACGATCGCGACGTCCCCGAGAAGCTCGACCCGCAGCGTCGTGGGAGTGACGCGAAGCCAGCCCGTGTTGGAGAAGAGCCGGGCCCAGGACTCGCGAATCGCCCTCCACCCCACGAGCGCCTCCCGCCCGGGATGCACGCAATGGGCAAACGCCGCGTGCAGCCATAGCGCCTCCATGGCCGCGAGGTCCCGCGTCTCGAGCGCGCGATAGAACCGGTGGTTGGCGTCGTGGACGTCTTCCTCTTCGGTCGAAAAGTGCGGTTTGTTACGTTCCATCCGCATGGATTCTAGCAGGACGGATCGCGGCGCGCAGGCCCCCCCGGATCCAGGGGATTACAATGGGCGCCATGGCGACCAGCACCGAAGCGCCGGCGACCTCGGCGGCCCTCGCGACCCGGCACTCCTGGATCGGCGGCCGGGAAGTGGAGGGACGCGCGGGGACGCGCCCGGTCGTCTCTCCGGCCACGGGGAAGGCTTTCGCGCAGGTGAGCCTCCTCGACCTCGCGCAGGCCCGCGAGGCCGTCGCCGCCGCGCAGACCGCGTTTCCCGCGTGGAGGGCGCTCTCTTTCTCGGAGCGCGGCCGCCACCTGCTGCGCCTCCGCGAGGCGGTCCTCGAGCAGGCGGGAGACATCGCCCGCCTCATCGCGGAGGAGCAGGGCAAGCCCGAGGCCGAAGCCCACGCGGTCGAGATCTTCCCGGCCCTCGAGGCGCTCAAGCACCTCGCCCTCCACGCCGAGGACGTGCTGCGCGACGACCCCCTGGAGAGCCAGGTGCTCCTCTTCGCCCACAAGGACTGCCGGCTCGTCTACGCCCCATTCGGCGTCGTGCTCGTCATCACGCCCTGGAACTATCCCTTCGGCATCGCGATCACCGGGGCGGCTGCGGCGCTCGCCGCGGGGAACACGGTCGTGCTCAAGCCCGCGCCGGCGACGAGCCTGATCGGCCTCCGGATCGGGGAGCTCGCCGCGAAGATCGGGCTTCCCGCGGGCGTCCTCGACATCGTGACCACCGACGACGCGGTCGCGAGCGCCCTCGTGGAGGACCCTCGCGTCGGCAAGATCGTGTTCACCGGCAGCGTCGCCACCGGGAAGAAGGTCATGGCCGCCGCGGCCACGAACCTCACGCCGGTGGTGCTGGAGCTCGGAGGCAAGGATCCCGCCGTCGTCTGCCGGGACGCCGACCTCGACCGCGCCGCGCGCGGCATCGTCTGGGGCGCCTTCCTCAATTCGGGCCAGACCTGCGCCTCCGTCGAGCGCGTGTACGTCGAGCGGCCCGTGGCGGACGCGCTCGTCGAGAAGGTGGTCGCGGAGACGCGGAGGCTCCGCCAGGGCGATCCGCGTGGGGCGGACGTGGAGATGGGGCCGCTCACGCTGGAGCGGCAGCGCCGGATCGTCGAGGACCACGTTGCGGACGCGAAGGCAAGGGGCGCGAAGATCCTCACCGGGGGTGAGAAGCCGGCCGGCGAGGGCTTCTTCTACCCGCCCACCGTCCTCACGAACGTGGACCACTCGATGAAGATCATGCGGGAGGAGACGTTCGGCCCCGTGCTCCCGATCATGGCCGTGGACTCGCTCGACGAGGCGATCCGCCTCGCCAACGAGAGCGAGTACGGCCTCACCGCCAGCGGCTGGACGCGCGACCCCGCGACCGCCCGCCGCCTGCAGACGGAGCTGCAGGCCGGGGTGGTGACGATCAACGACCATGCGAGCAGCTACGGGGAGCCCACCGCTCCGTGGGGCGGGATGAAGGCGAGCGGGATCGGCCGCACTCACGGCCTCGCCGGCCTGCGCGAGATGGTCCAGGTGAAGTACGTCACCGAGGACCGAAGCCGCCGCCCCGCGCTCTGGTGGTTCCCCTACGGCGTCGAGTTCCGCACGCTCATGACCGCGGCGAACCGCGCGCTCCACGCCTCGTCGCCGTTCGCGCGGCTCAAGAGCCAGCTCGCCCTCACGCGGTTCGGCCGCTACTGGCGCCGCGTGAGCGCGTGGAGCGTGCTCAAGAACGCCGACAAGCTGTTCTAGCGAGGGCCCGCATGTCGGACGTCGGCTCGCAGCTCTCGCCCTCCAAGCGGCCCAAGTGGCAGCTCGCGACGATGGGCATCTCGCTCATCGTGGTCGCGGTGGCCCTCACCGTGGCCTGGCAGATCCTGGCCGCTCCCGACCAGGCCACGAGCCGCGAGCTCGCCACGCTGCGCTGGGTGGCCTACTTCTTCGGGAGCCTCCTCTTCCTGCTGCTCATCGCCGGCCTCGTCCTGATCGTGCTCCTCCTCATGCGCGAGGTGCGGCTCAACGAGCGGCAGAGCAACTTCGTCAGCGCGGTCACGCACGAGCTGAAGACGCCCGTGGCCTCGCTCCGCCTCTACCTCGACACGCTCCAGCTCCGCGACCTGCCGGAGAGCCGCCGCGCGGACTTCTACAGGACCATGCGGCAGGACCTCGACCGTCTCAACACCACGATCAACAACGTGCTGAACGCGGCCATGTACACGGACCGCCCGGTGGTCGATCCCCAGCCCCTCGACCTCGCGCGGCTCGCCCGGCGTTGCATCGAGCTCACGTGCACCCGTCACCAGCTTCCCGCCCAGGCGATGCGCTTCGACGGACCGGAATCGCTGATGGTGAACGGGGACGCGGGGGCGCTGGAGACGGCGGTGCTGAACCTCCTCGACAACGCGGTCAAGTACTCGCGGGAGAAGGTGGAGGTGGACGTCGAGGTCTGGGGCGACGGCGACGGGCAGGCCCACCTGCGGGTGCGCGACCAGGGAGTGGGGATCTCGCGGGCCCACCTCGCGTTCATCTTCAACCGCTTCTACCGGATCGGGAAGGAAGTCCAGCGGAGCCGCACCGGCACAGGGCTCGGCCTCTTCATCGTCCGCTCCGTGGTGAAGGGCCACCGCGGGACGATCTCCGCGGAGAGCCCGGGCCCCGACCGCGGCTCCACGTTCACGGTCACGCTTCCCGGCCGCATCGAGGCCGACCGTGCCTAGGATCCTCGTGGTCGAGGACGAGGAGCATCTCGCCACCGGCATCAAGTTCAACCTCGAGCTCGAAGGCTACGAGGTGGAGGTGATCATGGACGGCCGGCAGGCCTTCCACCGCCTCGCCCCTCCCGGCTTCACGCCTAACGCCGACGGCTACGACCTCGTTGTCCTCGACGTGATGCTGCCGGGTGTCGACGGATTCCGCATCGTCAAGGGGATGCGCGACGCCGGCAACTACACCCCCGTGCTCATGCTCACCGCGAAGGGTCTGCCCACGGACGTGGTGCAGGGCCTGGAAGCGGGGGCGGACGACTACCTCCAGAAGCCGTTCGACCTCTCGGTCCTCCTCGCTCGCGTGAAGGGACTCATGAGGCGGCGCGATTGGGCGCGCGGCGGAGGCGCGATCGAGACCGTGCGCATCGGCGGGGCGGAGGTGGACTTCCGGACCTTCGAGGTGCGCCGGGAAGGGGCGACGGCGCGGCTCACGCTGCTGGAGGCGATGCTCCTGAAGCTCCTCGTCCAGAACGCGGGGCGGATCGTCTCCAAGGCCGAGATCCTGGAGAAGGTCTGGAACATGACGCCGGACACGGAGACCCGCGCCGTGGACAACTTCATCGTGCGGCTGCGGAAGCACCTGGAGAAGGACCCGCGCTTCCCGCGGCACCTCACCACCGTCCGCGGTGCGGGCTACCGCCTGGACCTGGAGGCCTGAGCCTATGGCAGTGCGCGTCGAGAGAAACGGCGCCGTCACCACGGTCGTGCTGAGCCGGCCCGAGGTCCGCAACGCGGTGGACCGCGAGCACGCGCAGGCGCTCGCCGACGCCTTCCGCGCCTTCGACGCCGACGCTTCGGCTCACGCCGGTGTCCTCTGGGGAGAGCACGGCACCTTCTGCGCGGGAGCGGACTTGAAGGCGATCGCGGAAGGCCGCGGCAACCGCATGGAGCCGGACGGCGACGCACCGATGGGAATCTCGCGCCTGACGCTCTCCAAGCCCGTCGTCGCCGGAATCGCCGGGCACGCCGTGGGCGGCGGGCTCGAGCTCGCTCTCTGGTGCGACCTTCGAGTCGTCGAGGAGGGCGCGTCGGTCGGGTTCCTGAACCGGCGCTTCGGCGTGCCCCTGATCGACGGAGGCACGGTGCGGCTCCCGCGGATCGTGGGGATGGGCCGCGCGCTCGACCTCGTGCTCACCGGACGCGCCGTCGACGCGCAGGAAGCGCTCGCCATGGGGCTGGTCAGCCGGGTCGTGCCGGCGGGCGGGTCGCGGTCGGCGGCGGAGGAGCTGGCGCAGTCGTTGGCGGCACTCCCTCAGCCCGCGCTGCGGCACGACCGCCTCTCCGTCTACGAGCAGGCGGGTCTTTCCCTCGACGAGGCGTTGCGGGGGGAGTTCCGGCACGGGATGGACGCCGTGCGCGAAGGCGCACTCGAGGGCGCGCGGCGCTTCGCGGGCGGAGAAGGACGGCACGGAGCCAAGTCCGGCCGTTGAGGACGGCCGCACCGGGCGTGGTATCCTCCGCGCTTTGCCCGGGGTCCCGCGTTGAACGTACGGTCCGGCCGTGCTCTTGCGCCGCTACTGCTCATTCCCGTCGCCCTCGCCGCACAGTCGCCGGCGCCGTCGCCGCCGGCTCTCCCGCCGGAGGATCCCGCCCCCCGGAAAGTCGACGTGCGCGCGGCGCCCGTTCCCCTGAACCCGGAGAAGCCCGACCAGCACACGATCGGCCGGCTGCGCTACCGCGGCGGCGCGCACCTCACCTCGAGCGACCCGCGCTTCGGCGGCTTCTCCTCCCTGCGGCTCAGCCACGACGGTCGTCGCCTCACGCTCGTCTCCGACGAGGGGAGCTGGCTCGCCGCCTCGATCGTGCGCGACGAGCGGGGATTCCTGACCGGCCTCGCCGACGCGGAGATGGGCCCGCTCCTGGACCTCAGCGGGGCGCCCCTCGCCGAGAAGGACGATCGCGACGCGGAGTCCCTCGCGATCCTCGCCGACGGGTCGTTCCTCGTCGGGTTCGAGCGCCAGCACCGGATCTGGCACTACGGCGGCGACAACGGCCGGCTCAAGGGTCCGGCGGACGTCATCCCGAACCCGCCCGGCCTCTCCGAAGCTCCGTTCAACGGAGGCATCGAGTCACTGGTGGCGCTGCCCAAGGGGCGGCTCTTCGCGATGACCGAGTACTGGATCAAGGGCGATCTCATCCGCGGCTGGATCGGGTCCGCCGAGGACTGGCGGCCGCTCGGCTATCGCTTCGAGCGCGCGCTGCGTCCCTCCGACGCCGCGCTCCTTCCCTGGGGCGACCTCGTCGTGCTGGAGCGCGCCTACAACCCCGACCGCGGGATCGTGGGCGTGCGCATCCGCCAGATCTTGCGCGACGCGCTGCGGCCGGAGGCCACCCTGGGCGGGAGGATCGTCGCCGACATCGAGCCTCCCGTCACCCTCGACAACTTCGAGGGCATCGACTGCCAGCGCTACGAGAAGGACACCCTCTGCTTCATCGTCTCCGACGACAACCTGAACCCCCAGCAGCGGACCCTCCTCTTGCTCTTCGCGCTGGAAGGGCGATAGTAGAGGCCCGACCCTCGGGGGGCGGGAGGAGGGGCACGTGGGCGAGCTCGTCGAGCGCTTCCGGGAGTACGTCTCCACCCTCTCCGAGGAGGGCCAGCAGCTCCACGAGGTCACCGAGCGGGACCTCCAGGTCGCCCTCGTGGTCATGCTCGTCCAGGTCCTCCGCGCGGACATGGAGATCAAGGAGGAGGAGCTGGAGGCGGTGATCGGGGGAGTGCAGGAGATCCTCGGCGTGGACCGCGAGGAGGCCACGGAGCTGATGCGAGTGGCCGCGCACTCCGCGCGCGATTCCGAGGGGATGCGCCAGGCGGTCGAGCGACTGGACCGGCATCTCACCCGCGGCCAGAGGCTTCAGCTCCTCGAGTGGCTCTGGCGCATCGCCATCGCCGATGCGGAGATCCTCGCCCAGGAGGAGTACCTCATCCGGAAGATCTCGGAGCTCCTCGGCCTCACCACCGCCGACATCATCGAGGCGAAGGTGCGCGCGCTGGAGGCGTTCGGCTCGGACGGCTAGCGGCGGCGGTCCTGGAGCTTGGCGAGCAGGCGCAGGATCTCGAGGTAGAGCCAGATCAGCGTGACGAGCAGCCCGAACGCGCCGTACCACTCCATGTACTTCGGGGCCTGGGCGCGCACGCCGTTCTCGATGAAGTCGAAGTCGAGGACGAGGTTGAAGGCGGCGAGGCCGACCACGAACAGGCTGAAGGCGATCCCGATCGGGCCGCTGTCGAAGATCCCGGGGATGCGGACCCCGAAGAACCCGAGGCCGATCGAGACGAGGTAGACGAGCGCTACCGCGCCGGTGGCGGCGGCGATCCCGAGCCTGAGCTTGTCGCTCACGCGGATGAGGCCCGAGCTGTAGGCGGCGAGGAGCACGGCCAGGCAGCCGAACGTCAGGGCGACCGCGTTCATGGGCAGGCCCTGATAGCGCTGGTTGTAGACCGCGGAGATGGCGCCCAGGAAGAGCCCTTCGAGCGCGGCGTAGAGCGGCGTCGTGACGGGCGCCCACTCCTTCTTGAAGACCGTGACCATGGCGACCACGAAGCCGAGAAGCGCCCCGCCGACGGCGAAGAGGCCTCCCGTGGCCTGGCCGGAGAGGACCTGGTTCCAGGTGAAGGCGGCGCAGGCGACGAGTATGAGCAGCGAGACACCGGTCTTGTTGACGGTGCCTTGCAGCGACATGGCCTCGGCGCCGAACTCGCGCGGCAGGCCGCGGAACGTCGTGTCCGACAGGGCGGGATTACTCGTTCTCATGATTGCATCCTAGCGTAGTTTGACGCGGCCGAACACGAGCAGCGACAGCGGCCGCGAGCCCGCCGACGCGCGGAGGACTCAGTGCCCGGGCTTCTCCGTGCCCTTCCTCCAGGCCTCGATGCGCGCGCTCAGCTCCTCGGGGGTGACACCCTCGAACTTCGTGAAGGTCACGCCCACGACGTACACGTCGCGCTCCGCGTCGTGGTGGCAGTGGACGACGCGGCCCTGGATCTGCGCCGTGGGCGGCAGGTCTCCGAGCCGGGAGACCATCACGAGCGACTCGGCCTCCAGCGGGATCTCGCGGTGGGTCTCGAAGGCGACCCCGCCCGTCGAGATGTTCTGGGTCTCGAGCTCGACCATCTTCTGGAAGATCTCGCCGCCCATGACCACGTAGAGCGGCACCCGGGCGGGGACTCGCTCGTGCTTCCTTCTCTCCGCGGGATCTCCGGTCTTCACCACGAGGCTCCTAGCCCCCGCTCACGGGCGGGATGAAGACGACCTCGTCCCCTTCGGCCAGCGCCTGGCCGAAGGAGGCGTAGCGGCGGTTCACCGAGGCGGCCAGGCTGTCGCGCCGGGAGGCGAGGGCGGGGAAGGACTCCGCGAGGCGCCGCCAGGCGTCCTCGGCGGTCGCGGGCCCCGGAAGCTCCAGGTCCAGTTCCGAACGTCCCGCCGCCTCGCGCAGGGACGCGAAGAGCCGCACGCGCACGCGCACTTCGACATCTCACACGAAAGTGCTATGGGGGTCAACCCGTGCCTTAGAATCGGGACCACTATGCCAACCATCACGCGCAGGGAATTCGTCACCACGACGGCCGGCGCCGCGCTCTGGGCCGCCACGCCGGCGCACACCGCCGCCGCCGGCGGCAGAGACCTGTCGTCGGTCTACCGCGAGATCGAGCGCCGCCACGATGAGGCCATCGCCCGCCTGCAGCAGTGGATCCACCAACCCTCGATCGCGGCCGAGAACACGGGCATGGAGGAGGGCTGCGAGCTCATGCGAAAGCTCGCGCTGGACGCCGGCTTCCAGCACGCGGAGCGCATCGGCACCAAGGGTCATCCCGGAGTCTTCGCCACGCTCGACGCCGGCGCGCGCGAGACCCTCGGCCTCTACTTCATGTACGA